>JAFAKL010000157.1 GCA_019235445.1 Verrucomicrobiota bacterium
TCATAATCGCTGCGCCAGGTGAGCGCAAAGCTGCGGATCTCTCTCAGCAATTGCTCCACCACGTCTTCTTCGTTGTACACGGGAACTACGATGGAATAATACGGTTCTTTCCCGGCTTCGGAGCCGTAGGCGGTAACGTTCATTGGGAACTAGTGCACCAAATCCGTGACTGGTATAGCGGCGTTGCGATCAAAACGACGAGCAACGCAGCCGCCGGCCCGTTTTCAACGCAACCCTCCGGGCCGCGGCCGGTTGGCTGTTTTTCCGCGTTGCTCGCTTCTTGCGTATCGATCTAGATATGCTCGTCGCTCGCGCCTTGAAAAACAGCCAACTGACCTGTGGCGAAACCCAAGGGATTTTGGAGACGGTACACTAGGGGCCCAGTCATCTTCTCAGAGAAAAAATTGGAGGCGTCTCTGCTCGCTTACTTTAAAGGTTGCATGCGCGGCTGCCCCTTCTAGATTCGACAGGCGAGAAGACGACCGCGGCGTCAATATACAGCAAGCGTGCGGCCGTCGTAAACTTGCAAACCATGGCAGCGCAAAGTCTTGCATCGAACTCCAGTGATCTGGCGGTGGGCAGCGGAGAGACCTTCGTTCGATACCAATGATCTTTTGGCCTTGATCGAGGATGGGTACAACGAATTCAGCGACTTCCACCACAGCGCCTAAATTGACCCTCGGCCGGAGCGGCCCAAATCTAACACTGAAGATCCAAGGGGATTGGAATGTCCGCGATACCCGGCGTGGCGAAATTGACGCGGTATTCTCAAAACTCGATCGTGAAGAATCGGCTGAGGCACTTCAGGTTGACATGACTAACGTCGGTTCATGGGATACGAGCCTTCTGATCGTTGTTGCTCGCACCGAAGAGTGGTGCACAAAACATCACGTGAAATTCTTGCACGAGTCCTTGCCGCCCAGCGTGGAGAGCTTGATTGCCATTTCCGAGGAAGTTCCGGAGCGGAAAACTGGACGGGAAACCGAAAAAAAAGCGTCGATTTTTGCGATCCTGGGGAACGCTACCCTCGCCTCCTTCGGAGGGATGGGAGCGACCCTTGCCTTTACCGGCGATACGGTGCTCAGTTTCGGGCGGATTCTTCGGGGCAAGGCTACCTTCGATTGGCGAATGTTCTGGCTCACCATGGAAGAGTGCAGCGCCAAAGCCTTGCCAATCGTGGGAATGATCAGTTTTCTCACCGGACTCATCTTCGCCTTCGTAGGCGCCATCCAGCTTCGACAGTTCGGAGCTGGAATCTACGTCGCGAATTTGGTGGCGGTGGCCATGGCTCGCGAAATGGGTGCGATCATGACCGGGATCATTATGGCAGGCCGGACCGGCGCAGCCTTTGCTGCCCAGATCGGCAGCATGAAGGGCTCCGAAGAGATCGACGCGCTGCGTACCCTGGCGATCTCGCCCATGGATTTCCTCGTCAGCCCGCGCCTGCTGGCCCTTTGTTTCATGATGCCTCTGCTGGTGCTCTATTCCGATTTGGTCGGAATTCTGGGAGGCGCCTTGGTTGGACTTAGCTTTCTAGGACTATCATGGGCACAATACTGGCACCAGACCGTTGGTTCGATGGGCCTTATTGATATCGCGACCGGGCTGATCAAAGGCGCTGTCTTCGGCGTGATTGTGGCCATGGCCGGATGCGAAAGGGGAATAAAAAGTGGAAACAACGCTGCCGCCGTCGGCGACGCGGCCACATCCGCCGTAGTTCTGGGGATCACCTGGATTGTGGCTTCGGATGCAATCATCGATGTGGTCCAGGAAGTACTCAACCTTTAGGGCGAAGACACCCAAAGCGCTTTGGCTTGTGATAATTTGGCGCTAAATCCTATCAAGCATCGTATGTCAGAAGCGCCGACACCCGCAACCGCTGTTTCCCCTGCCGATCATTCTTCCCCGCCGGCTATCGAAGTAAGAGGGCTTGAAATGGCCTATGATACGTACGTCATCATGCGGGACGTGAACTTCACCGTTGCTCCTGGCGAGATCATGGTCATTATGGGTGGGAGCGGCTGCGGGAAAAGCACCCTTCTGAAATACCTGATCGGACTGAAGGAGGTGGAAAAAGGGGAGATCATTTATCACGGGGAAAGTTTTTCCAAGGCCTCCCTGGAGGAAAAGGAAGAGATGCAAAGAGGCTTCGGCGTGTTATATCAAGGAGGAGCCTTATGGAGTTCGCTCACCCTGGCCGAGAACGTCGCTCTTCCTCTGGAGCAGTACACGAGGCTTTCTCCCAAAGAAATCATGGAGGTCGTCGCCATGAAGCTAGCCCTTGTCAGCTTGAAAGGCTTCGAAGAATTTTATCCCTCGGAGATCAGCGGAGGGATGCGTAAGCGAGCCGGCCTTGCGCGCGCCATGGCCCTCGACCCGGCGCTTCTTTTCTTTGATGAACCATCCGCCGGTCTGGATCCGATAACTTCCCTGCGGCTGGATCAGCTGATTCTGCGGCTTCGGGATGGCCTTGGAACGACGATCGTCGTGGTGACCCATGAACTCCCTTCGATTTTTACGATTGCCGATAACTCCATCTTTCTTGATGCCGAAACGAAGAGAGTGATTGCCCATGGCAATCCCAAAGATCTAGTCAAAGAAGGCCGGAGCGATCCGAAGGTTCGGGAATTTCTGTTGCGTGGTGATCCGAACAAAACGCTCATCGGTCTGCCCAGGGAAAAGCGAACGGTGAAGCGCTCTAATCGCCAGGCCATGGTGAGGCCAACCCGAGACCATTCCCCATGAGTCAGAAAGCGAACCCGGCCTTCATTGGAGCGTTTGTCTTTGGCGCGATTATCATTGCCCTCGGGGCCGCTCTGTTTTTTGGATCGGCAAATTTTTTCGCGAAGAAGCAATATTTCGAGACTTATTTTGATCAATCGGTCAACGGGCTGGGGGTAGCGTCAAATGTAAAGTATAAAGGCGTTCCGATAGGCAAAGTGACCAAACTCCAGTTGAAATTCCAGGGTGCTGGTGAAGCTCCGGTCGTCAGGGTTCTTTATGAGATCAACACGGATAACCTCTTGAACAAGTACGGCCTCACCCTGAACATGGGCGATCGCAACGTTCACGAGAAGGCGGTCGCAAATGGATTGCGCGCCAAACTGGACTTTGAGAGCCTGATCAGCGGTCAATTGTTTATCGCTTTAGATTTCTATAAGGATACCACTCCGCCTGTATTGTACCCGGAGCCAAACCAGGACATCTTTGAAATCCCGCCTCAACCGTCTGATATCGAGGCCATCTTGGCTGATCTGACCAAAGCGATCGGAAATATCGGCAGTGTCAATTTCGCCGGTTTGGCTAACGAGTTGGAGGGTGTTTTGCAGAGCGCTAAAGTTGGTATCGACGAATTGCACCTGGAGAAGTTGGGGATCTCGTTGGACAAAGCGGCCGGCTCGATAACCAACCTGGCAGAAGGAGAACAAATAAAAAGCGTCCTGGCGAGTGTCCACGAGTCTTTTGAGCAACTGACCACGACTCTGAAGAATCTCAATCCCGCAGTGGCAGACCTGAAGCCAACGATTGACCAGGCCAAGGCTGCCCTGGGCAATCTGCAAAAGAGCACGGCGGAACTGGACCGCGTCCTCAAACCTGATTCCAGCCTCCGATATCAGCTGGACAGCTCACTTGCCCAAATCAGTCAGGCCGCCACGGCTATCCAAGGGCTGGCGGACTTTTTGCAGCGCCACCCGAATTCACTGCTCTTCGGCCGGAAACCTGCTAATCCCAACCAGCCTTGAAACGCCAACGCTTTTTTCGAACATGCTTTTGCCTTGCAGCAGGAATGTCATTCTTAGCCAGTTGCGCGACCAGGGAACCGTTACCAAATTTTTTTCTGCTCACCGGGTCCCGTCCGCGGGCGCAATCGTCTGGAGGCACCTCTGTCTTAGTCCGGCGGGTCCAAGTCCCCGCCTATTTGGCCAGGAATAATCTGGTGACGATCAAGGGTGGCATGGAGGTGCAGTATGCACCAACGGACCGGTGGGCCGAATCCCTGGATCAGGGCTTAGCGCGAGCCGTGGCGGAGGACCTTAGTCGAAATTCGCGCATTAGGGCTTATGGGTTTTCGCCCGGAGCGCCTCCGGTCGATCATAGTTATGACGTCTGGATTCGATTAGAACACTTCGAAGGCAATGACAATGGGGAGGTGGTCTTAAGCGCGCGCTGGTCGGTTTCAAGCGCCGATAGCTCGGAGCCGATCAAAAGGGGTGCGGTCGATCTGCGCCAGAGCGGTTGGAAACCAGGCGACTATCCTGGACTCGTTCACATGTTAAGCGATGAAGTGAAGAAAATGAGCCTGCAAATCGCTGAAGCGATTCCTTAGATACCCTTCCCTAGTGCTAGTACTAGGACTAGGGCAGCAACATGAAGGCCAGAGCCATGATGATCGTGGGGACAATCGCTCCGAGGAAGAGGCACCCCGGAGAGACGCCATCCTCTCCAAAGGAAGGGGCCAGGATCGATTGACCCGCCGGGTTGGGCGCGTTGGCGATCACGGTTAAGCCTCCGCCGGTGACAGCTCCGGCCACCACTGCATATCTCAAGGAGGGCGCGAGCCCGGGAACCAAAGAGGCGAGATAAGTGACGGCTGCGTTGTCATTAAAAGCGGTGAGAATGATCCCGCCGATCATCATTGGCCATTCGGAAAGTCCGCTCAGTACAGGGGCGATCCACCATTTCTGGAATCCGCCGTGAACAACCAGTGACGCCAGAAAGAACCCAACTAGCATCGGACCGCGCAAGCGCATAACCCCCTGGTGCCGGTCCGTGGCCTCTACGAAAGCTAGGAAGAAAAGAAACCCAAGCACAACGAGAGAAACATAATGAGAGGTAAAGACCGTCCAGACCAGAAATAAGACGTGAACCATAGTAATCTGCCACGGGATGACCCTGCGCTTATCTTTCTCATCGGCACGAATCCGTTTTAGCTGGGATAGTTCTGATCTGTAGCGCGAATAATATACGATGTTGGCCAGGACTATGCCCAAGGCAGCCTTCCAGCCGAAATTTGCCAGCATGTGGTGGATATCCCACGACCACTTTGTCGCCACCAGTACCACGGGCGGTGCCGCGAAATTGGTTAGGGTCCCGCCCACTGAGATATTCACGAACAAAAGTCCCAGGGTCGCGTAGGAGAGTCCTTTGCTCGGCTTGAGAGCGTAGAATTTCTGGCGAAGAAGAAGCGCGCAAATGGTCATCGCTGCAGGCTCGGTAATGAAAGAGCCTAGAAGAGGTCCCAGAGTGAGTAGCGAAAACCACCATGATCCGGGGGTAGAACCTCCCAAGGCCGCCGCCTTTGCCAGCCAATTTTCCGTTAAGCGCAGAATCGGACGGGAACTAGCCATCGCCATGATTACAACGACAAACACCGGCTCGGCGGGATTTAAGCTGGTAATATAGGCGACCAGGGTCGGCCATCCCTTCATTAGAACAATTAAGGAAAAAAGAGGCACCAGCCAGATTCCAAAAACAGCCTCGACTTCTCCCATAAAATGAAAGAACTGCGCGCGAAATTGCAGGGCGTCACGTTGTCGTTCGACGGACTGGCGTGATTCTTTTTCCCGATCTGCCAAGGCCTCGAACTCCTGCTGATAGCGGTGTGAGATATGCATAAACCTGGAAGTCAGAAACGTATGAAGAATTGCGCATAAGAAAATAATTGTCCCGACGACGTTAAAGGGGTCGACCCGGACTCTGCCTGCCAACTTCTGCCATAGATTTGTCGTCTCGCCATCGTGATACTCTTCCAAAAATTTCGGAAATTCGATCTGCGAATGAGTCGCGTCGGAAGGGGCCGCAGCAACCACGGAAGCGAGACCAACACCAGATAAAGACAAGATTAGAAGGAGTAATGAAACAGTTCGCATCATATAGATATCAGCCTTGGAGTTTGCACTCTTGGTTTACCTTTATCTCCTCTTTAAAAGCTTGATCCCGAGATTTCAGGCACGCGTTGCCAGAAGGAAGAATGAAACAACCATAAGACCGAGTAGCCGGCAAAGAGGAGCGTCCCGAAGGGTTGCACCGACATCAGCAAGGGGGTCTTCTTCAAGCCGAAAAACGCGTTCAGGATCAATCCTAGCAGCAAGATAGCAAACGATGTGCATACCAAGGTCCGCATCATCCATCCAGAGCTCTTCTGATGAAAGGCTTCGACCAGGGCAAAGGCGAGGGCCGGAGCGATCATGCAGTAGGTCGCGTCTTCCGTCGCCGGTCCGAAGAGCAGCATCCAACAGGTGCCAAGGGTCAGTACGCAGGTCAGCAGACGTCGCTCGGACCATCTCCTGATGCGCCCAACAACACAGGCCGCAGCAGCGCCGGCAGCAGCTAACAATTGGAGGAGTAGGACGGCGTGGGCGTTCAGGTTGATGTGCAATAGTCTCAAAATCATCGCGAAATCGCGTGGCGAAATGTCCATGTTCATTCTGCGGTCGTCGACAGCCCTCGTGCTGAACCAGCGCTGATATTGCTCCAGGACGTACTCTGGCCGCTGGAGAATAAATGAGGCGGCAGCCATGAGAAGCAGCGTGAGTGCCAGGCGCCACCCGAAGTAGCGCGGGTAAAGCAGCACCAGCAGTAACCCAATGGAAAGCGGATAGATCTTGAGGTAAGCTGACAATCCCACGGCAATCGCCGAAAGCGTCCAACGCTCTTCGTGCGCGGCGACAAGCGCCACCATTAATAATCCGATGATCATCGGATTGACCTGACCGTTGTTGAAGTTGCCCAAGGACAGCGGGAGAATAAGTATAAAGATCAGCCAAGTGGACGATTTCGGGAGATGGTTATTGATTTGCGCCTCCAGCCACCAGAAAATTGCCCCCACGAATATCGCGGCGTTCAGCAACCGCCAGAGCACCGACCCCAAAGAACCTGGCAACCATGAGAAAGGAGCAAAAAACGCGGCCACTAAAGGGCTGTAGACGAATCCCCGCGTGTAGGAGTAAAGAGGTTGTGAGTCGGTCCATTTACGACCTGCCTCCGCGTAGGTGCCAAAAACATCGTGGGAATGCGAAGACAATCCAATCCGAATGCAGATGGCCAGCAAAACTGTAGTCCAAAGTCCAATCGCGATCGCATTATGCAGACGCGGGGTGAAAGAGGAATGAGTCATCGGCCTTCTTCAACTATGCCGGGTCCGGAATAGATCCGACAGGATATACCTCCGGCCAGAGCGAATCGTTGAACAGCCATAAAAGTGTGTAGACCAGAAACACAACCGCCGAGAATGGTTGAATGGAGAGAGCCCAAAACGGCTTCAGATGCGGCAGGAAACTGGCCCTCGTCGCCGCTAGCAGCTGCAAAATGTAGGCGGCGAAAACCAGACTCCGCAGCAAAGCCGGCTGACGAGCGTCGAATGATTGCAGGAGCG
>JAFAKL010000198.1 GCA_019235445.1 Verrucomicrobiota bacterium
AGACGAATGGTTATTTTTCCCTTCGATCCCGCCAGATGTTGCGATCATCCGGGCCACAACCTCCGATGAACGCGGCAATCTGACGATGGAGCATGAAGGCGCTTACCTCGGCGCCTTTGATCAGGCATTGGCGGCGCGCAACAATCGCGGAATAGTTATAGCTCAAGTTAAACGTTTGACATCCTTTGGCACCTTGAGGCCGCAACAGGTCCGGGTGCCTGGGGTGCTGGTGGATTACGTTGTCATCGACCCTGACCAGCAGCAGACCACGCAGACCCCCTACAATCCCGCCATCAGCGGCGAGGTCTTCCGACCGTTGTGGGAGTTTAAACCAATCGAACGGGGGGTCGACAAGATCATCGCAAGACGCGCCGCGCTGGAATTATGTGAGGAGGACGTAGTTAACCTAGGCTTTGGCATCTGCGCGCTCGTTCCAAGAATTTTATTGGACGAAGGGCTGCACGGCGAAGTGACCTGGGTCATCGAACAGGGTGCAGTCGGCGGCATGCCCCTGTTGAATTTCGCTTTCGGGTGCGCTTCGAACGCCGACGCCATCGTGCCCTCGCCGGATCAATTCACCTTTTTCCAAGGCGCCGGTTTTGACCGGAGTTGCCTCTCCTTCCTCCAAGTCGATCAAGAGGGCAACGTCAACGTGTCACGGCTGGCTTTCCGTCCGCATGTCACGGCGGGCTGCGGGGGCTTCGTTGACATCACCGCGACCGCGCGTGCACTCCTTTTCTGCGGCTATTTCACAGCGGGAGGCCTCGACTTGCGGGTCGAGGACGGCCGCCTGCGGATCGTCAAAGAGGGTAAGAATCGAAAATTCGTCCCGGAGGTTGAACACGTTACATTCAGCGGGCGCAGGGCTCGACAACTTAAGCAGGACGTGTTGTACATCACCGAACGTTGCGTCCTGCGCCTCGAGCCGGAAGGTCTAACGGTCATCGAAATTGCTCCCGGCGTCGATTTAAAGCACGACGTGCTTGCCCAGGCCGACATCCCGCTTCGGGTGAGCGAGACATTGAAAACGATGGATGAGCGGATCTTCCGACCGGAGCCGTTCGGCCTGAAACTCCACCCACCCGTTTAAGGTTCTTTTTCCTCATGGACACGCCACATTTACTGCAAAACCTTGCCTATACGGCCCTCAGCGTTGGGGAAGCCTCCACGCTCGACACCTTTTTTGAACAACTCTTTCCCGCAGATGAAAACGGGCCCGGTGCTTCGTCAATCGGGGTCATCCAATATCTTGATCGGGCGCTGAGCGGCCCCTACGCGCACCACCTGGAAATCTATCGGCTTGGGCTTTATGCGTTAGACGCCGAATCCGAACGCCGCTTTGGTAAAACTTTTGCCGATATAGACGGCGTCCAGCAGCGTGAACTGATCGGAGCACTAGAACAAAACTCAGCGCCAAATTTCCGGATAATCGAAGCCAGAGACTTTTTCGAATTGGTGCGCTCCCACCTGCAGGAAGGCCTTTTTTCCGACCCTATCTACGGGGGCAATCGTGATAAAGCGGGATGGCGCGTTTTAGGTCATCCCGGCGTTTGGCTTGAGAATAGCGCCGAAGAAAACTTGACTGACAAACCAGTCGATAAAGGCGGCGAGATCCGCTCGTTAGCCGACTTAAACCTTCCGAAGCGTCGAAAGAAGGTCATAGCCGGATACGATCCACATCGCGGGACAGCAGAGCCTGCGCCTGAGGTGGATGTTCTCATCGTGGGGGCTGGTACGGTTGGTTCGGTTGTTGCGCCGTTGTTCGCCAGGGCGGATTTTAAGGTGGTCGCGCTGGAGCCAGGCCCATTCCGCACCCAAAGCGATTACCTTCCCGATGAACTCGGTGCCACCTATTATTGCCGGGCCAACATGGGTTCTAAATTCTTGAGCGAAATACCCCGCTGGCGGCGTAACGAGGGTGAAGCGACTCAGGAAGCGACATTCTCCCTTGGCCGGATGATAAACAGTGTTGGTGGTTCGATCATCCATTACGGCGGTTGGCTGCGGCGGTTTCACCCGCATCACTTTCAAATGCTGAGCCACGTCAAGGACCGGTGGGGCCTTTCGGTCCTGCCGCAAGGATGCACCTTGGCCGATTGGCCGGTCACCTACGAGGAACTCGAGCCCTACTACACTCTTCTGGAGCACGAAATAGGGATCGCCGGTGACGAATCCAATCCATTCATTCAGCGAAGTAAACCTTTGCCGATGCCGCCCATGCGTCCGTTCCGCCTGGGCGAAAAGTACAGAGAAGCAACGGAACGAATAGGTCTGCATCCCCATCCGGTGGCTGTCGGGGTAAACACCATCCCGTATCGCGGTCGTCCCGCTACCACTTACTGCGCATGGAGTAATGGGTTCGGGTCGTTCAACGGCGATAAATGGGATCCCTCCCTCACGTCGATCCCTGAGGCGCTGGCAACCGGCAATCTTGATTTGAGAACTCATTGCCGGGTCCTCCGGATCGGAACCGACGAGAACGGCCGAGCGAACGGGGCCGAATACATTGACCCATCGGGCCGACGTCGATTTCAGCGCGCTCGGACGGTGATTTTGAGCGCGTACGCTTTTGAAAATGTTCGTCTCCTTTTTCTCTCAGGGGATTCAAAACATCCCAATGGATTGGGCAACAACAGCGGTCAATTGGGCAAACATTTCATGACTAAGATGTTTGCGCACGTCGACGGCTACTTCCCCGGAGTGATCTTTAACCGGCACACCGGGCCGGCGGCACAGGGTTTGGTGCTCGATGACTTCTTCGCCTCCCATTTTGATTCACTCAAGCACGGTTTTGTCGGCGGCGCCACGCTCGGTGCCGAACAGCAATTCCTTCCGATCCAGATCAGCCGCGAGGCGCTGCCGTCCGATGTGCAGCGTTGGGGTAAACCCTACAAGGATCACCTGCGCAAGTGGCAAAACTTTGGGGTGGTCCGGATCCAGCCTGATACCCTGTCGTACACCAGCAACTTCATCGAGCTTGACCCCGACTACCGGGACCGGAGCGGTGTTGGTCTCCCGGTGCTTCGGCTCACCTATGACCTTCGCGATAATGAACACCGGCTCGCCGATTGGATGGAAGCCAAGTCTGAAGAGATCCTGCGCGAGATGGGCGCAACGAAAACGTGGCGTGGCGACCGCTTCTCCGGTGTCGGAAGCAGTCACGATTTTGGCGGAGCTCGGATGGGCGAGGACCCGCAAGAGACCGTCGTCAATCCGGACCTACGAGTGCACGACACGCCCGGACTTTACGTTTATAGCGGTGCCGCATTCCCGACCTGCCCAGGAATCAACCCCACGTTAAGCCTTCTCGCACTCGTTTACCGAGCGGCCGAAGGGCTGGTCAAACGAATGGCCAACGGAGAAGAACGATGAATCAAACCACCAAGGTAAAGTTTGAGATTCAAGGAAGAATTGCGCGCGTCACATTAGATCGACCTGAGAAATTGAATGCGCTCGATCCAGAAATGCTGGCCGCTTTGGAGGACTCGCTGAGCCAGGCGGAACAATCGCGCGAGGTCCGAGTGATCATACTCGAAGCAGTTGGCGAAAAAGCGTTTTGTGTCGGTGCCGATATTCTCGCTTGGACAGCGCTCTCCCCGCTCGACATGTGGTCGCAATGGGTGCGCCGGGGCCATCGGATCTTCGATCGGCTCGAGCACGCGAAGCAGCCGGTCATTTGCGCGATCCAAGGCTTCGCCTATGGGGGTGGCCTTGAATTGGCGCTCGCGTGCGATATCCGGATCGTCACGGACTCGGCCAGATTTGCCATGCCCGAAGTTAAACTTGGCACCATTCCCGGTTGGGGCGGGACTACCCGCTTGCCAAAGCTGATCGGCAGTGCCCGGGCCAAACAGATGATTTATACCGGCGAACCAATCGCCGCAGAGATCGCCGAATGTTGGGGCTTGGCGAATGAGGTGGTATCCGCCGCATCACTGGGCGATCGCGCCGCAGCGCTCGCCGAAAAGATCGCAGCCAATGCACCCATTGCGGTGCAGACCGCCAAACAACTGATCGCGAGTTCCTCCTCAGCAACTCTCGAATCGCTCGCCTCCGCAGTCAACGCCTTCAGCGACGACGCCAAGGAAGGGCTGGCGGCATTCCGTGAGAAACGTCCCCCTAAATTCGAAGGCCGCTAAGCAAATGATTCCAAAAACACCTTTTCAGTACCAGTTGTGGATTAACGGCAAGGAAGTGCCGTCAGGATCCGGAATTAAATTCGAACGTAAAAGCCCCGCACACGGCACGCTCGTCGGGGAGTATGCGCGGGGCGACGCCGCAGACGTCGATGCCGCGGTTCGAGCAGCGCGGGAAGCCTTCGACAAAGGCCCTTGGCCACACAGTTCCGGAGCAGAACGCATGAAGGTTCTCCTGAAGGCGAGGGAGTTCATTCTGGATCAAAAAGAAGAGCTCGCTTTGATCGAAACCCTTGAAAGCGGGAAGCCCATTTCTCAGGCTCGTGACGAGGTCGATTGGACCGCCGATCTTTGGCAGTATGCCGCCTCTCTGTGCAGGAATATTCGCGGGGACGCCCACAATACCTTGGGCGACGCCATGCTTGGGTTAGTAGTGCGCGAGCCGATCGGTGTCGTGGGTATGGTCACACCATGGAATTTTCCGCTGCTGATCGTTAGCCAGAAGCTTCCGTTTGCCCTCGCTGCCGGGTGTACATGCGTGGTAAAGCCCAGCGAGCT
>JAFAKL010000232.1 GCA_019235445.1 Verrucomicrobiota bacterium
TTCGTCCGACATGCCAATGCCGTTATCCTGGACCTCTAAAACAGCGTTCTGACCGTGCGGATGGGCTCTGACTACGATTCTGCCACCCTGGGGCAAGGCGTCGATCGCGTTAAAAATAAGGTTGGTAACTGCTTCACGGATTTCCCCGGCATGGCCGGCAATCTTTGGCACCGGCTGGAACTCCTTCTCGACCGTAACGTGGCGTCCTTGCGCCAATCCTTCATCGTGCCATCGGGGTTGGGTCTTGGCGATGGCTTCCGTCAAGGCTGCCAGCAAATCGAGCGGCTCGAAAGTCTCGGTTTCATTCCGTTGCCGGCAAAACTCTTGTAATTGGTCGAGGGTGGCTGTCGCGTCTTTGGCCGCGGTGTGCAACGATCGAAGATACTCCAAAGCAACGGCTCGATCCTCCAGTAATGCTGGGCGTTCCAGCAGAAGTTCTGGGTATCCAAAAAACGGTATTAAGGTGTCATGGAAGCGGTGCACCACGCCCTCGGCCATATCTTCCAAAGCGCGCAATCTCTCCTGCTGGATTAGCTTTTGCTGGGTCGCATGCAATTCTTGCCAGGCTTTCTGAAGCCTCTGGTTGGCTTCGCGCAACTGGGTCTCGGCTTTGCGTCTTTCAGCGATTTCCGATTCCAAAGCAAGATTGGTCCAGGCAAGCTTTTCTGTCCGCTCGCTTACCAGCGTCTTCTGTTGCTCGTCCGCAATTTTCCGGCTGGTGATGTCCTCCGCAATTCCCGCGATTTTGTGCAGCTTCTGCTGGGCGGTCAAGATCGGAAATGCACGATCCCGTATCCAGCGGATTTCACCGTTCGGTCGGAGGATTCGATATTCCTCGTCGTATGTTCCCGCGCCTTGGCTTTCGAGCGCCGCGTTCAATACTCGTTCGCGGTCATCGGGATGAATTGACTGAATCCAGGAATCGTCGTTTTCAGAGAGTTCGTTAGTGGGCGTCCCCAGATTCGTTCGTGAACAGGGCTCAGATAGAGGATCCGTTTCGAGTCCAGGTCAATGATTGAGACGGCTTGATCCAGGAGACCGATAACCTGACGAAAGATTTCCTCCGTCGCAAGGTCGGATTGGCCAAATGGGAATGCCGGGAGCGATTCCATAGCTGGACGGGAAATCGCTCCCTAGTCTTCCGTGAGCTCAACGACCGGGAAAGTCATAGTCAGCATGAACGCTTCTGCGTCGGAGCAAGCATTGATCTCGACGGATCGGCTAAGGTTTGCCAGGAGAGCCGGCGCCTGCTCACGCAAGGGAGATCCGGCAGGCAGGGTGGAACGGTAATGAATCCGGACGTGTTTCTCGTCTCGAATCCAGCCGAGGCGGATGGCCCCACGAGCAATTCGAACCTCGTTCATGTCCATCGCAATCAAAGCCATGACTTTTCTTAAGAAATGGCCGCGCAAGACCGAAATCACGGCGTCTTTTTGCTCCGCGCCAATTATTTCCAGCTTGACCGATTTGGGAAGGATCAGTGAAGCGAATTTGGCCACCTCCTCGATCAGCGGTTGCACGCGGACCAACTCTTCGTCTGGTTCGGCTGGTTGCAAGATATCGCCAACCGCCACTAAAAGTTGCCTGGAGAGCTCCGCACTTTCCCGGATCAAAGTAAGGGTTTCCTGGAGAGCCGGATCACTGATGCCTGCGCGGAGATGATAATCACTTAGTGAGTTGATCCCGGAAATTGAATTCCCAAGGTCATGGACAACGCGACGGACGATGAACTCCAAATAGACCCGGTAGAAAGGGCCCAGCGAGTCTGGGTGCGTTGTCTGGCTGGGATCCACGGATACCGACAGGAGGTTGGTCGGTTCAGGTCAGGTCAGGTCAGTGTTTTTCAAATGACTCCAGGATCTTGCCAGCCACGTCCAAAAGGATTTCATAACTGGGGTAATTGGGATCCGCTACGAGATCCATTTTTCGTTCTACTGAAATTTCCATGGATTTATCCGTTGGACTATCAGGTCGGCTTTGGCTCCATGCACGAGACGGGGCCTCCGGAGCGTCTCCTTGCTCACGATCCTCTGATGCACTCTTTGGGTCCAAGACCAATCTTCTGTAACTATCGACCGCAGTTTTATAAAATTTAGTAGAGAGTCAGGAAAGAGAAAGGTTCCGCGAAGGAGAAAACAGAACTGCGCAAAATTTTCCAGCGGGGGGCGGCGGGCTAAAAAGCATTGCGGCCAACGTTGTTAGATCTTATTGTCGCCGAAACAAGCTGCGAAGACTGAGGTGGTGGACTCGAAGGCTTTTTATTTAATAAGGTTCTAAATATCGCATGGCTATCGAAAAGGTAATCGTCATTGACGATGAACCCATCATCCGCCGATCGCTGGAGCTTCAACTTCGAGGTAAGCGCCTGTCCGTGGCGCTCTGTGCAACGATCGCCGAGGCGGAGAGATATATCGCCAAGGATTCGTTCGACCTCATGTTTGTGGACGTACGGCTTCCGGACGGGGACGGTACGGATCTGTTGAGTCGTCTAGCGCCGCGGCCGGAAAAGCCGTTGATCGTGGTCATGACGGGATACGGAACGATTGAATCCGCGGTCAACTGCATCCGGTCTGGTGCATTCGATTACATCATTAAGCCATTCTCGGCAAGCCAAATAGATGTTATTTTACGCAAAGCAGATAATTTCAATCAGGCGGTTCGAATCAGCCAGATTCTGGCCCAGGAATCACTGGATGCGACGCCCCTGATCGGCGAAAGCCGGCCCATCCAACAGCTTCGGCAAATGATCCAGAAAGTTGCGCCAACGGAGGCAACCGTTCTGATCTGCGGCGAAAATGGAACCGGCAAAGAATTGGTAGCCACGGAGATTTTTCGGTCGAGCGTGCGGGCAAATCTGCCATTTATCAAAGTGAATTGCGCTGCAATTTCAGAGACCTTGATCGAAAGCGAATTTTTTGGACACGAGCGTGGCGCATTCACAGGAGCAACGGAAAAACGCGAGGGCCGGTTCGAGTTGGCCAACAACGGGACAATCCTGTTGGACGAGATCAGCGAGATTTCGTTGAAGTTACAGGCCAAGCTTCTGCGGGTGCTGCAAGAGCGGGAATTTGAGCGGGTGGGCGGAAATCGGACAATCAAAGTGAATGTTCGAGTTCTCGCAACGACGAACCGGG
>JAFAKL010000111.1 GCA_019235445.1 Verrucomicrobiota bacterium
TTCTTTGCATTTTCCTCAGGGACTGGCGACCAAAAACGATCGCTTGAGCATGACTATCGGCGACTAATCCGGTTTGTTAAGAACTATTTTCGGATAATTTGAGTGGTTATAACGGGAGCGGCGCCGAAAAGTGCCGCGCGCCGGTCAATTAAGTAGCTGGATCGACTTGCCTGCTCCGGAGAAGAGCAAGGTCAGACCCTTACAGCTTTGGCTCAGCATTGGCCCGCAACGGACTCGTTGGCACGAGCTCCATCACTTGCCCGGTCACGGGTAGAAGACGCCGTCCGGGTTTCCTTCACCTGAGCCAGGAGGGCATTGAAAGTCCTTGCCATGATCGTCAGATCCAACCAGAGGGACATGTTTCTGGAGTAGAAGATGTCCATGTTGATCATTTCCGTAAAAGTAGTCTTGTTCTTTCCGTTCACCTGCCAATATCCAGTCAGGCCAGGAAGAGCATTGACTCTTTCTTGCTGCCACACCTGATAACGCGCAAATTCGATCGGCGTGCAGGGACGTGGGCCCACCAGGCTCATTTCACCCCGAAGCACGTTGAAGATCTGGGGCAATTCATCCAAGCCCATCGCCCGGAGAATACGTCCGCCCGCAATAATGCGAGGGTCACCGGCTGCATCCAGCTTCGTCATTGGGCGATTGCCGTGAATCAGTTGTTCCAGATGACGCTCGTGGCTTTGGGTTTCGACGTTCACTTTCATGGTTCTGAATTTCAGGATCATGAAACGTTTACCCCGAAAACCAACGCGTTCCTGCCGGAAAAACACCGGGCCCGGCGAAGCGAGCTTCACCCAGACCGCGAGAAAGATCATGACAGGAAGCCACAAAGGTAGGCTGAGCACAATTAGGGCGATATCCAGACCGCGTTTCCAGGAGGGGGTCTGAGAAGAGGCTGCCGTCGTTCCCCACGCAGCAAAAGAAGCCTTCGCACGCATTGCCGTGGGATGGAGGGTATGATCAAAAGCCATAGTGTTGCTGGCAAGGAGCGGAGATCCTGTCGGTGAATCGCCTGGCGCAACGGGATTGCGTAGGACGCGAAGGTTGGAAGGGGAGATCTCCACGAAGGAAAATGAGGGATCGGAACTCGCGTCAGCTGGTTGCATTGTGGTGGTTTTGCTACTTGTCTAAGGGATAGGGATAGCGGCAAAAGTAGCCGGTAAAGGAGATTAGCGGCGGCGGGTAAGGACAATTAAGAAGATAAGGGGTGGGGAGTCCAAGCCCCAAGCTTTGCAATAATCGCCATAAAATACTAGAACCTCAGGTAAAAAAATTAGCCGCGACGGATGTCGAATCGCCCATCGCGACCGAAACGTCACAACCGGCCTGCCGAAGTGAATGCACTCTCGGCGTGAAAGGCAGAACGCGAGCTGGGGCGAGATACCTGAAACTGCGCTTTAAAATGCGTTGAATCGAGGGCGGATGTGCGATACACCCGAACAAAAGATGCGCAGGGAAAGTTACATCAACTCCGAAGTGGCACGCTTTCACGGTCTTATCGACGTCGGCCAAGGGAAAATGTGCCTCGTTTTTCTTTTTCTAATCCTAGCCCCCTTTTTGCGGGCGCAAGAACGCGTTCGTTCCTCTGTCGGTCAGCAGCCGATTCAGACTTTCCAGCGATCCCCGGAAGCTTTTTTTTACCTTGGGCCATTTCAGGAGATAGTCACCGGATCAGTCGGCGTCGAGTACACGGACAATGTTGACTTGACCCAGACAAATAAGATTTCGGACCTGAAATTCTTCGAGGCGCTGGCCCTCAATACCACCTGGGTAATCAGCCACTTGAACCAGCTCGAGTTCACCTTTGGCGGGAGAGTCAATGAGAATTTTTACGGGGATGGTAAAAACCAGGTGAATTTTGAGATTGCTCCAGACTCAAAGCTGGAATTCAAGTTTTCCATCTCAGACGTGCAAGTGCGGCTCTACGATAATTTTTCGTACACCCAAAATCCGACCAACGACCCCGTAGCGACTAATACGGCGAATCTAAACAGTTTGACCAATACCATTGGAGCAGTGGTCGACACGGATTTGAATGTCGCCGTGCTCTCACTGGCGGGTGATTTTACTTATAACAACCAGAGCGGCACCACCTCGGGGGGGCAGACCAATTCGTCCACCAGCGGGACAAGGGAAACTTTCCGGGCGGGTCCGGCGCTCACCTTCCGGTTGACACCTTCGATTCTTTACGGCGTTGACATCACCGCGACTCGAAGCATGGGAGAGAACGCTGCAAATGTGAATAGTCTCAACGCGGGCCCATTCATGAAAGGAAAGCTGGGCCGCAACCTGGAGTTCGATCTGAGCGCCGGCACGACTCTGCTTGACACCAAACCCTCCGTTGCACCGACCTATTACTTCTCTATAGCAGCTCGTTATAGGATCGATCCCCATTGGCAGCTGGTGTTTTCAGGCTCGCACGAGCTGATCTTCACCTCTGGAACCGATTTAACAAAACAAAATCTGTTTCGACTCGGAACCGAATTAGACCTGACACGGGTGATTTCCTTTACCCTTTCTCCCTTCATTAATTTTGGGACCGTCGAGACAAGTAGCGCCGGAAGCGGCACTCCGACGGGGCCCTACAAGCAATTCGGAATTGAGGCCGGGTTGGCCTGGAAACCGCGAAAAAGATGGACCACCGCGCTGACGTACGATTACATCCGGCGCGAATCGAGTTCGACTACCGGTGGAACGAGTTCCCAAAACTACATTCAGAACACCGTCGCGCTTTCACTCAGCTATGCGTTTTGATCCCTGACCTCGGATTATTCTGCGCGGACCCTCAGAAGGAAGAGGCCGGTCCAGACAGGAGACAGGAGTTGCAGGAGTTCTTGTCGCAAAAGACCAGAGCAAGGAGTTGCCGTGCGTAATTCCAAACCATTACTTGATTCCGAATTTGCCTTCCACTCGCCCAGGCCCCAGCTGAACTCCTGACTCCTGAACTCCTGCAACTCCTGTCTGTACCGGCCTCGCACCAGGCGCACCACTTTCCTCTCCCCGAGATAGCGCCATTGGCATCGCTTCACAGACAAACCTTTTCGGATATGACTTCTCTTGCAGGAAAGCCGGGCGAAAACTTTCTTTTAATCCGGTCAAAACATTAAATCGTATCAAGTACCAGAAAGCGTCCAAACCATCTCTCAACCCGATCTTTTTGCCCTCTTCGTACGTTCGTCCATAATAGGAGATCGGAACTTCGTAAATTCGCGCCCCGATTTTCTTGCATTTTGCGACAAACTCGATCTCAAACCCGAACCCGCTTGATTCAATGATCATGTTCTTCGGGATGTCAGCCCGGGACGCCTTATACCCGGTTTCTACGTCCGTGAGATTCAGGTCGGTACAAAGGTTGTTGATCAAAGTAAGAAGCTTATTCGCCAGAAAGTGTCGGTAATACAAAACACGCCCCGCTCGTCGCACCATAAACCGCGAACCGAGACAGACATCTGCGGACCCCTCCATGATCGGTGCAATAAGGTCGGGTATCTCTCGGGGATCGTATTCCAAATCTGCATCCTGGACAACCACGATAGAACCGGTGCAGGCCGCGAACCCCGTCTGGAGAGCTGCCGTCTTGCCTTGATTTCTTCTGTGCCGGTACAGCTTTACCCGCTCCTCTCGAAGGGTATAAGCGTGACATACTTCTGGTGTACGATCGGCAGACGCGTCGTCAATAACTAAGACTTCGTGTACGTCGGGAAGAAACTCGAAGACACGGTCGAGAACAGATTCAATCGTCCGTTCTTCGTTAAAGGCCGGTACGATGAGGCTCAGTCGTTGGGCGTCCATGGGGAATTTGGCAGTGGGGCAGACGTTCAAGACAAACCGCAGGAAAGTCAAGACTAACTGCACCCGGCCTGAGCCGCCGACGACGTAACCACCCGGATCGCTTTTTAGTAACCATGCAAATGCTCTTGCACTCGCCTGGGTGACAAACCGTAGCTCAGAAGAGATCAAACAGAGACGTCCAGAACAATCGTTCAACTTTTTGACCTACCGCCGACGCTTCGCCACCGGCCAGCTCGTCACCTCGCGCGAAGGAGGTTGAAAGCTGCGCCTCAACAAATCGAGTTCGGCGGGTGAAAAATCAACCAGCAGCCCGTTCCTCCTGGCGATCTTGAGAAGGAGGCGAAGTGCATCCTTCGCTTGCCGGGCTGTGAGATCGGTGCGAGACGCGAGATCAATTTGTTTGCATATTCGATCCTCCACCGCTTTGCAGACGGTCATCTTGTGGAGCTCGACTTTCTTTTGAGAAAGAGTGTCGCTGATTTCGTTCTCTTTAGCTTCCTGGACCATTCTCTCGAGGAGTCGCAATTTGAGGTCGGGCAATCGTGCGGCCAGAAATTTCATAGATTCTAGAGTGAGAAAATCGGCCGTGCGTTCCGCCACTTGAGAACAAGGTCGTGAAAAGGCGAAAAAAGTGTCCATAGGGACGAATAATGGGACCTCCTCTCAATGATGAGACGCTTCACTGCAACCTTCCGGTAAGCTACAAAAATTGACTCGCGCAGATGCCAGGTAAGTATTAGGCACTGCTCGATGATGTGGCGCGGGAAATTCGGCCGACTTGTCGTTGTCCTATTGCTTTGGTTCTCCGTGCCGGTCATGGCAAACGCACCAGGAGGCTGGCTTTTTGATTCCCTGGCGGCAGGTCCGGAGGAAGGCCAATCCGACGGCCAACAAGTCTACCAAGTCCTGCTTAGAATGCTCAACCGCTGGAACGCTCACGACGTCGACGGTCATCTGGAGGTTTACTGGAAGTCGCCAGACCTGTTGGTGGTTGTCGACTCAGAGCAATTTAACGGCTGGCAACAGCTCCACGATTTCTACATCAACGGATATCCCGATCGCAATTCCATGGGGTACATCAGTCCCGCACGGATTCAGGTCAAACTTCTTGAGCCGGACTTGGCTCTGGCCCTGACCTGGTGGTCTGTTACGTTCCCGGATTCCAGACGAAAAGTGGTGGGCAACACCATCATGAACCTTCGAAAATTTGATGACGGCTGGAAAATCGTTGCCGCTCATTCAAGCACTACGGACATGTGACAAAGATCTGCCTGTTTCGAGATTGTTATGTTTTCCGATCGGCGTAACAGAAAATGATGCTGCGATGGCAGGTTACAGAATCTGTCCTGCTAATGGCTCTGATTCTCGGCAGTTGTTCGAAACCACGTGAGGATTCTGCCAGTACCGCGGGCGAACCGACCACACACGCAGGAGAAACAATCTTCCAGACGCGTTGTTTCGTCTGTCACGGACGAGAAGGACAAGGAAATGGACCCGCCTCAACCGGTCTCGGCGCGCCTGTACGTGACCTGACAAGTCCGTCCTGGCAAGATTCCGCCTCCGATGAAACCATTCGATCGGTGATTCGAAACGGCGCACAGGCGGTCGGGGGCAGCGCCGCGATGACCCCGAACCGGGACTTGTCGGATGGCCAGGTCGAATCGCTGGTCCGCTACATCCGCACCCTTCGTAGGCGATAAAGTGCAGTCCTTAAACACCCGTTTTGATGAGTAGAGATGTAGGTTGGCCATGCAAGAATATCCCATGTTAACCCGACATGTTTTCCTGTTCCTTTGCTGCCTTTCCACGGCCGTCTTGGCGGACGGCGTTCAAATTCAAGTGAAAAACGCATGGATCCAGGCCGTGCCCCCTGTGGCGGAAGCAACGGCGGCTTACATGAAGATCAAAAATCTCAGTCCTTCGTCGATCCGGCTGATCGGCGCTTCCTCTCCTGTCGCGGAGAAAGTCGAACCGATGGTCACGACCAGGCAGCAACGAAACGGACAGGAGGTCTTGGGGATGGAGAGCGTCGACTATATGGAAATTCCCTCTGGGGGATCCCTCGACCTGAAGCCCGGAGGAAATCACCTGATGATTATGGGTTTAACTTCTCACCCGAAGGAAGGGGAACAGGTGAAATTAACTCTGCGGTTTGCACCCGGCGATCAACGGATCGATGTTGACCTTCCAGTTGTCAAACAGGAACCAAAATGAGCAAGACCGTTTCAGAACCGGAGAAAAACCTGCCCCCTCTCGGTTCTGCGCCAGGTATTGGCCGGCGCATGTTTGTGGCTGCTATAGCTCTCGGATTAGCCTTGTTGGTGAGTTTCCTTTTCACCCGCTATTCGGCCTACAGAACGGTTCAGCAAAATTTTTATGGCCAGGCCCTGGCACCTGCCAATCCAGCCTTTGACTTTCATCTCGTGGATCAGAACGGAAAACCGTTCCATCTCGGTGAGTTGCGAGGAAAAGCGGTGTTGTTCTCCTTTGGATTTACTCATTGCCCGAACGTCTGTCCGACGACCTTAAGCGATCTGGCTAAAGTCTATCGGGCGTTGCCAGGCAGAGATCGCGAAAAAGTGCAGGTCCTCTTTATCAGTATTGATCCAACTCGAGACAAGCCCGAGACGATGAAGAACTACGTCCCCTATTTTGACAGTTCTTTTCTCGGATTAACCGGGACGGAGACCCAGGTTGCGGAGGCCGCCAAGGCGTACGGCGCTTACTATGATATCGTTCGCGACTCTGGAGCAGATCCAAATGCGTACACCGTAAACCATTCAGCCCTGACCTATTTGATCAGTCCCGGCGGAACATGGAAGCTGCTCTACAACTTCGATCAACTCAGCGATTCCAGAAAAATGATGGAGGATATTGAGAAGGTTCTGGCTGGAGCATGATTGTCCTCCGCCGGAACGTGCGGATTTGCCAATAATCTCGGGCCAAAGCGGGATGCTTCGCTTCCTTTACTGTCCAAAAAGCTCGCGGAAAAACATCTTCATCTGCTCCCAGGACCGGGTGGCAGCTTCGGCATTGTAACCAACGCCATTCAAACCGGCCGCACGCGCTTTATCGGCGGCGGGATTGGTGAAGGCGTGCAGCGCGCCGGAGTACTCGACGAATTGAAAGTCTAACTTCGCGTCGTTCATCGATTGCAAGAACTTGTCCACCGCCTCCTTGTTAACCATCGGGTCTAAGGCGCCATGCAGAATCAGAAACTTGGCGTTGATCTTTTGCGCTGCGTCTGCCGGAACTGGAATTAGACCACCGTGAAAGGTGACAACTCCTGCTATCGGCGCGCCGGTGTAAGCCAGCGTCAGCGAAACCGCCCCGCCGAAACAAAAACCGATCGTGGCAATTTTATTCGGATCAGCCAGGCCCGTCTTTAGTAGCTCATCGAGAGCAACTCGGGCTCGCTCCGCCATCAGCGGCTTGCCGTAAAGCTGGCCGGAAAGTTCCCTTGCTTTTTCCGGTTCGGTGGTGGTCTGAGCGCCACCATACATATCCGCAGCAAATGCGACGTACCCCATGGCAGCCAACTGGTCCGCACGACTCTTAATATAATCGTTCAAACCCCACCACTCTGGAAAGATGAGGATACCGGGGACTTTGCCTTTCGCAGTGATGGAATCATCATAGGCCAGATACCCCTCCAGCTTGGTTCCATTCTGCTCGTAGCTAACCATTTTTGCCGTCATTTTTGCGTAGCCGGTAATCCCGAAAGTTAAGATGAATAGGCTGACAGAGCTCGCTTTCAGACAGCGATGCGGACGTGGGGAGAAACGTGTCGGCGTGTCGGCGTATCGGCGTTCGAGGGAGGGTGTCGGCACTCGAGAGATAGCGCCCCCAACGCCATGACTGGCAACACGTCCAAGTGACCTGCGGGAAAGTCGAATCAATTGAGGAGACATAACGCTAAACATACCCTGCACGTTGATTCAGAAATCCTTCAAAGGACAGAAGAAACGTGCTCGGCGTGCCGGCGCGCCGGCGTCGCGCCCCTCGAACTCCGACCCGTCGATACGCCGTACCGCCAACCCGTTTCTGCCGAACGCCAACCCGCCGACACCTTTCTCCTTACGCCAGCCCTGAGGCCAGGTTAATCGAAAGAGCTAAGATGACCGTGTTGAACAGGAACGACAGCAAGCCGTGCACCAACGCCAGACGCCGCATTCCCGGCGAACTCACTTGGACATCGGAGACCTGGCAGGTCATTCCGATCACAAAGGAAAAATAGGCAAAATCAAGGAAATCCGGCTCGCTTTCGCTGGGAAACTGGAGACCCCCGACACTCCTGAAGCCTGGGCCCTCGTCTTCGTCTTGATAATATCCGTGAGCATAATGCATCGCGAACACGGTATGCACGAGAAACCAGGAGGACACCACCGTAGCAGCCGCGAGAAGAAGATGTTCAGCAAGGGCTTTCCGGCCCAACCCCTTTGCACCGCCGATCAGAATTGCGACTGAAGACAAGCTCGCAACAGCGGCAAGCACCACGAACACGAAGATCACCAAGCGCGTCGTATCCTGAAGTCTGGCTGTTTGCACACTCGTCTTGGCGCCGGATGAGATTATTCTGATCCACAACAGCACGGTAAGAGTCCAGGCAAAGACATTCCATACTGCGATGGCCTGCACTATCGATTGGAGGCGACCAAACGTTAAAAGAAAAGCCACCAGCGCAACTGCCAGCGCCAATAATAAACGTAGGTGAGCATCCAGCTCTAAAATCATTGTTTTCATGGGTTCGTTCCGCGAAAAAACTCGCCGCTTTGACATTTACCAATTCCTGCCAGCGAGGATTTCAGCGCATGAGCCGCAATGAAGTCAACCCTCCGGAAAACGCAATTTCGCGCAATGTGACAGAATTGTAACATCGCGCCCATTGCCTGCAGAGTGTGCACCTGATTTTTTTGCGAATGCGGACTATGGAATTATTTGGCGAGACTCTCAGTTTGGCTACTGCACTGTTTCTGGTGTTAGCCCTGCTCATGGCACTCAGCTTTGAATTTGTGAACGGTTTTCACGACACCGCCAATGCGGTTGCAACGGTCATCTACACTCACAGTTTGAAGCCATGGATCGCGGTGACGTGGTCAGGATTATGGAACCTGATGGGCGTGCTGAGTTCGAGCGGGGCCGTCGCCTTTGGAGTGGTGGCACTACTGCCGGTTGAACTAGTGCTCAACGTCGGATCCGGCGCAGGCTTTGCCATGGTCTTTGCGCTCTTGATTTCCGCGATCATCTGGAATGTCGGAACCTGGTACTTAGGACTGCCCGCCTCGAGTTCGCACACTTTGATCGGTTCGATCATGGGGGTCGGATTGGCCAATTCACTCGTTTCCGGCCATGTTTTCGGCGAAGGGGTAAACTGGTCCAAAGCTTCCGAGGTATTCACCTCCCTGATCGTCTCGCCCATCGTCGGTTTCATTTGTTCGGCGATCTTGCTGCTGGCGGTCAAATTCCTGGTCCGCAAACCGGAGCTTTTCCAGCCGCCGGACCCAACGAAAGCGCCGCCATGGTGGATCCGAGGGGTCCTGGTCTTAACCTGCACTGGCGTCAGTTTCGCTCACGGCTCGAATGACGGACAGAAGGGCATGGGCCTGATCATGTTGATTCTCATAGGAATCATTCCGGCCATTTATGCGGTTAACCTCGACGCGAGTCCCAAAGCGGTCTCGGACCTTGAGCTTGCCGCCCGGCAAACGATGGCGATGCTCGACCTGGCCGGGAACGGCAAGAACCTCGAGGACAAACCTGCGGCCGACGTGCTCTCAGCGTTCCTGAAGACAACAGGTCAGTTCAACGAAGATGTTTACCCGGCGCTCGCCGCGAAAGATCGGGCCATCGTGAATCGTTTAAACGGGATCAATAGTTTTAAGGATATCCCGAAGCAAGATCGCTCCACCCTGCGCAGTGACATGTACCTGGTATCGGAGTCAGTCAACAAACTCAATAAGCAAGGGAAGCTCACCGACCCTCAGCAGAAAGCGGTCCTCAACGAATTCCGATTAAAGCTTCGGCCGATGACGCAATTTATTCCCATCTGGGTGAAGATCGCGGTCGCGTTCGCTCTTGGCTGCGGAACCATGATAGGCTGGAAAAGAATCGTCGTTACGGTTGGCGAAAAGATTGGAAAAACCCATCTGACTTACGCCCAGGGCGCTTCGGCCGAAATCGTTGCCATGGGCACCATCATGGCCGCTGATGCCTATGGGTTGCCGGTCAGTACGACGCATGTTCTGTCGTCGGGAATCGCAGGCACCATGGCCGCCAACGGATCAGGCCTCCAGGCGAAAACATTGAGAAATATTCTACTCGCCTGGGTTCTCACGCTGCCTGCGTGCGTGCTGCTTGGAGCGGCCACTTTCTCCGCCGCTTTGTATATCGTTTTCAACTGGCTTCATATTAGCTGAGCGTTCACCGTTCACCGTTTACGGTTCACCGTTTACTGGGTGCTGGTGCAGTCAGGACATCGGTAACACTGAACTCCTGAACTCCTGTACTCCTGAATCGAATCGAATCCTCAAGGCGTTTCGGTCATCTTCGACCAATCCGCATCCGATTCGATCGAGACAGCCCCTTTTTCGAGCGCCCAATGATCGAAATCAGCCGGCGCGTTTTTCACCCCAAATATGTTTGCCAACTTGAGATCAGCGATCCCGGACCATTTAATGTTTTGCAGATCCGTATTCCGCAAATCCGCTTTGCTGAAGTCAACACCTGCAAGATCCGCATCTCGCAGATTGGCACCATTCAAATCGGCATCATGCAACGTGGCATTTCGCAGGTCGGCCTTCTGCAAACTCCCATTTCGGACGTTTGCCGAAGTAAGGTTGGCGAACTCCAGGTTAGCAGCGTTGAAGCTACCCCCTCGAACATCAGCAGAACTGAAATCGGCACGAGCCAAATTTCCACCCATCAAATCAAGGTTTTGCAGGAAAGCTCCGCTGAGATCGACTCCTACCAGCAGTACTCCATCTTTATTCAGCTCCTCCAAAGCATCTATTCTGCCTCCGGCACCTCCTTTGCCTTGCGCCGTATTAATGACCTGCCACGCCTGATAATGCTTCTGCTTTAACCGGTCTCCACTTTCCGCAAAGTAGGAGACTACCGCAAAAAAGATTGAAAGCGTCCCGACGTATTCAAGCACTTCCAGAAAGGCCCACCCGCTCAACCAGTACGCCAACCATCGGCAAGCCCACTCCAACCAATGGAGCGGAATGAGAATTGGTTGCCGGGCCTGCGCCTGATAATGGGACCACGGGTCGGGACGTCTTCGCTCTGTGCTGATGAACATGCCGGTAATCTGATCGATTTATGAGACCGAGTGAAGCCTGGACCGCTCCCAGGGCTGACACTGAAATCGATTTGTCAGCGGTGCCGGGTAGAGAGTGGTAGGTTTGGCTCAGGATGAGGTCAGCCATTCTCATTGTGGCTTGTTGGTTCGGCGCATTCGCAACCGTCGCGAGCGGAGAAAGAGCAACAGTTTGCCTGAGCAACGTGGACGGTGCAATTGGTCCGGCCACCGCAAGCTACATTTCCCGAAGTATTGACGAGGCGCAATCCAAAGGGGCTCAATGTCTCATCATTCAGTTGAATACGCCCGGAGGCTTGCTCGATTCCACCAGAGTGATTGTGCAAAGATTGCTGGGAACGCCGATTCCGGTCGTCGTTTACGTTGCACCGACCGGCGCCACGGCAGCCAGCGCCGGCTGTTTTATTACTCTAGCCGCCAATGTTGCCGCCATGGCTCCCGCGACAACCATCGGTGCCGCCCATCCGGTTGCCCTCGGTGGATTTTCCGGCAACGATCAAGCAAAGCCCGATCAGACCATGTCGCAGAAGCTGGAAAACTTCGCCGTCAGTTACATGGAAGCCATCGCGAACCGGCGCAGTCGAAACGTGGAGTGGGCAAAATCCGCGGTCCGGGCGAGCGCATCCATCACCGCAGAGAAAGCTCTGGAATTGAAGGTGATCGAGATCGTTGCGCCCAACCTGAACGATTTGCTCAGCCAGCTCAATGGCCGGATAATCGATGGCCACCCACTGAGAACGGCTGATGCCAAGGTCGTCGACATCAAAATGTCTGCAGCAGAACAATTCTTCCAGATGTTTTGGCGGCCAGAAGTGATGTTCGTTCTGATGCTGATCGCCATCTACGGCCTGATCGGCGAAATGACTACTCCGGGCGCAATTCTGCCGGGAGTGGCGGGAGCCATCGCGCTGGTTCTGGCACTGTATATGTCAGCGATTCTTCCGGTGAATGTCGCCGGATTACTGCTGATCGGATTGGCGGTTGCTTTGTTCGTGATTGACGTGTTCGCGACGACCCATGGTGTGCTCACCGGCGGTGGGATCCTGGCCTTTGTGGTCGGTTCTCTGATGCTGTTTGATCGCCGGGACCCGCTCTTCCGTCTCTCTTTGTCCTACATCATCCCGAGCGCTCTGGTCACCGCCGCGTTTTTCGTGACCATCGTCGGCAAAGGACTCCGGGCACAACGTCTGCCAGTCAGAGTCGGCAAAGAGACGATGCCAGGAAAGATCGTCAAAGCCGTGACGGCCATCGATGCAAACGGTGGGCGAGTCTTCATTGAAGGAGAATACTGGAGTGCGAGCAGCGCTACTCCAATCAACCCGGGAGACTCAGTCGAGATCATCGCGGTGGAAGGATTGACGGTCAAAGTCGCGCCCAAAGCTTGAGGAAATATAGGATGTTAGAAAGAACAGGAGTTTTGGTAGGATGGATCGTTCCGATCATTCTCTTGGGGGTGATCATTTTGCCGCAGGCTGCTCGGATCCTCCGTGAGTACGAACGTGGCGTTATTTTCCGCCTCGGCAAGCTGTCCGGTACTAAGGGTCCAGGGCTGATTTTCCTGATTCCTGTCGTGGACCGGATGGTTAAAATGGACCTGCGTGTGGTGACGATCGACGTCGCGCGCCAGGAACTCATGACCCGCGATAACGTTCCCGTCACAGTCGACGCCGTGGTCTATTTTCGCGTGGTCGATCCAGAGGCGGCGGTCATTCGGGTGGAAAACTACTTGAAAGCGACCTCGCTCATTTCGCAAACGACCTTGCGCAGTGTGCTCGGCCAGGCTGAGCTGGACGAACTTCTGGCGCAACGCGAGAAGATTAATCTCACGTTGCAGGAGATCATCGATCGGCAGACGGATCCATGGGGAATCAAGGTGACCTCGGTCGAGGTAAAAGATGTCGTTTTACCGGATGGCATGAAACGCGCGATGGCTCGGCAAGCCGAGACGGAACGTGAACGACGGGCAAAAATCATCAGTGCGGAAGGCGAATTTCAGGCGGCGGAAAAGCTGGTCCAGGCCGCCGGGATGATTTCCGAGCAGCCAATTGCGCTCCAACTCCGATTTCTGCAGACGGTGAAAGAGATAGCCAACGAGAACAACACCACCACGTTCTTGCCAGTTCCCATCGATTTATTCATGCCATTCCTGCAAAAGGCCGAGAGTCAAGCACGAACTGGAAAAGATCGGGATTCAAATTAATCGGCCCAGTTTGCCTCAGCTGCAGCTGCGAATCAGCTCTCTTTCGGCTCGCTAAGCTCCTGCAATTCACGCTTCAGCGAATCCGCTTTTTCCACGCAGCCCGCGCTCTCCAAAGCCGCTATTGCCTCACTCAGGGCTTTGACGAGTTTCGGGTAGCTGGTGTGTCGGTGCACTAATTCCTTCGCCATCTCAGGATCCATGCGGATGTCGTAATCGTCCATCGAATCAGCGATGTACCAATTCAGAGGATCGTTCAGGTCTACTTCGTTTTTGCTCATTCCTCGATTCCAACCAACTCTTGTGGTGTGCTTCGGTTCTGAACGGGAGCTGCATTGCGGCGCACCCGACAGGTTTACCTATATGCAAACGGATCCCTCCTGCGACAAGAAAGTATACCAGCGAGTGATATTGCCCTCAAAAGGTCAGTCAGTCGTTTGGGCCCAGTCGGATTCGAACCGACGACCAAGGGATTATGAGTCCTAAAACACTGTTTTTCACTGTTTTTCAGCTTCTTTCATATTCTTGCAAGTGGCTGAGGACGAAGTGTTTTGCTTTTCTGCTTTTTCGAGATTTTTCACCGATTTTCACCAAAAATGGTTTTGGTGTAGAAGAAGGTGTAGAAGAAAACTTTTTAAAGTGTGGCCCTTCGTGGTCCGTAGAAGAAAGTGTTTAGGTGAAAAAAACGCCAAAAGAGTGGAACCGGCAGGATTGATCGCATGATTCTCTACCATCGAACCGATTCGCCCGACGCCGGCCTTGGGCGACGGCCAGGCCGGCGCGCTCCTGGAAGCGTCCCCGTCCGACACCCTCAAAGGCAAACGCGACTAAGGCCATCCTGGCGACGTTTGTCCACCACGGGCTGCGCTACGAGGAACTCTGCGGCTTGCGGGTGCGCGACCTCCAAAGCCGCCAGGGCGTGCCCCGCCTGCGCGTCCTGGGCAAGGGCAGCAAAATCCGGTACGTGCC
>JAFAKL010000462.1 GCA_019235445.1 Verrucomicrobiota bacterium
AGGGAGGCGCCGTGACGCATTTATCCCGGAAGAATTAAAACGAGGGTAGCCTGGCACGAAGTGCCAGGAAAAAAGAAAAAAGACGCGTCTAGTCCCGGAGGGACGGTTGAGCAAGGTTTCCTTCAATGTGTCATTTCCTTTCCTCGAAAAATATCTGTGGGACTAGTGAGCGCATCAACCGTCCCTCCGGGACGGGTCCACTTTTTTCTTGTTTCCAGGCACTTCGTGCCAGGCACCCTCGGTTAATCCCTCCGGGATAAATGCGTCACGGCACCTTCCTTGCGCTTTGCGATGCCGCCCGAGACCAAGGAAGGAGAATGCCACATTTGGAGGAAATCTTGATCAACCGTCCCTACGGGACTACACGCGTCTTTTTTCTTTTTTCCAGGCACTTCGTGCCAGGCTACCCTCGTTTAAATCCCTCCGGGATAAATGCCTCGGGGCACCTCCCTGGCGCTGCGAGAAGTTAACGCTTATGGGGCGGAGCCCCAAGCTATGGTTCGTTGGCGCAGCCTGTCCCGGAGGGACCAGACGAAAGTAGCCTGGCACGAAGTGCCTGGAAACAAGAGAAAAGTGGGACCCGTCCCGGAGGGACGGTTGATCTGCTCACTAATCCCAGAGATATTTTTCGTCGAACTTTACGTCGTGCGCTTTTTTAGAAACGCCAGATACTCCTCTTTATTAATGGAACCCTCGTTTTAATCCCTCCGGGATAAATGCGGCGCGCTACCTTTTCTCCTGAACGAAAAATATGAATCAAATGTTGGATGAGCTGAGTGAAATTCTAATCCAAACTCGCGCTCAGGTAGCCAAAGTGATCATCGGCCAGGCGCTTCCGGTGGACCTTTCGTTAATCGCGATCTTCACGAACCAACATGTGCTCGTGGAGGGCGTTCCCGGGGTGGCGAAAACTCTATTAGTCAAGACACTCGCGCACACTTTGGGCGCTCAATTCAAACGCATCCAGTTCACTCCCGATCTTATGCCATCCGACATCATAGGAACTAATATCTTTAACCTGCAAAGGAACGAATTTAACTTTGTCCCCGGACCGGTGTTTACCACGTTCCTGATCGCAGACGAAATTAATCGCGCACCAAGCAAAACCCAGTCTGCTCTGCTCCAGGCGATGCAGGAGCGCCAGGTGACGGTGGACCGCACCACGTACGATCTATCCGCAAACTTTACCGTTTTCGCGACGCAGAACCCCATCGAGTACGAAGGTACCTATGCTTTGCCGGAAGCGCAAAAGGACCGCTTTATGCTTAAAATCCGCATGAATGTTCCGGACCGGGAGGAAGAACTAAATCTGGCGGAACGCATGTTAGGCGATGACGCTCCGGAGTCAGCTCTCAGTCGGGGGAGCGTTGAAACGGTCATGAGCGAATCAACTCTTTCTCGCCTGCGTGCGGCGTTGAACCAGGTTCTGGTGAAACCGGAATTAATAGCCTACCTGGTGGATATCGTCCGAGCGACACGGAAACATGACAGTGTCCTCGTCGGAGCCGGTCCCAGGGCAACTCAAGCGCTTCTTCTGGCCAGCCGCGCCCATGCCGCATTGAACGGTCGCGATTACGTGACACCGGACGATGTGCGCGTCTTAGTTCAACCGATTCTGGAACACCGGGTGGTGTTGCGCCCGGAGTTTGAAATCGAGGGGGCGGAAATCGTCCCCATCGTGCGCCAAATCCTCGAGAAAATCCCGGTTCCAAGATGATCGCTCCCCGGCCGCGTCTGGTTCTTTTGATGCTTATCGTTGCGGTACCGCTAGCCACCGCCGCTGGTTTGAGCCAAGGATTGATCCCGATCGCATCCTTGCTGATGGGGTTCGTTTTCATAGTCGTTCTTGGTGATCTCGCTTTTGGCGTTGGTCGTTATCGGAGTTTGCGATTCTCTCTGCCCGACACGGTCAGCGGGATCCGGGACGAGCGGGTAGAACTCGAGGTTCGTGCCAAGTTTGTCGTCCGGCGCGACGGATTCGTCCAACTAGCTGTTCGCTTTCCGCAGGAAATAGATAGCGAACAGAAACAGACAACCGTTCGCCTGCCCATGGCCTCCGCCGAAACATCCATCCGAATACCGTTCGTAGGAACTTCGCGTGGCACCTTCTCTATTGACGGCCTTTATTTTGCTTGGTCCTCCCCGCTCGGTTTCTGGGTTCATCGCGCCCGGCAATCTAGTCAGTGTGAAGTACGCATCTACCCGAACCTGAGGCTCGAAGGAAAACAGATTGCCCATTTTCTGAATCGCGGCGCCATCGGCATGCACGCCCAGCCGCAGATCGGCCGGGGCCGAGAATTTGAGAAATTGCGAGAGTACGAGCGAGGAGACAGCTTCGATGAAATAAGCTGGAAAGCCACCGCCAAACGGCGGTTTCCTGTCACGAAGGTCTTCCAGCTGGAACGCTCCAAGGAAATCTATCTCGCGCTGGATACTTCCCGTCTCAGCGCGCGGGAGCTTCCCGAAACATTCGCACTGCCAAATTCCCGGAAAACAACGACTCACCTGGACCGCGCGATCTCTGCGGCTCTCCTCTTTTGCGTCGCCGCTGAGAGGCAAGGCGATCGATTCGGGCTTATCTCTTTCTCAGATAAAGTAAACCACCTGGTGAAAGCCCGAACCGGGCCTTCTCACTTTCATCTCTGCCGCGATCTGGCCGTGGCACTGCTTCCGCAAACGGTTTCGCCGGATTTTGCCGAGATCGCGGCCACCCTGAAGCAACGCATCAAGAGACGTTCGCTGCTAATGTTTCTCACCTCGCTGGATGACCCCGTCGCGGCGGAAGATTTTGTCGGCTCCGTGGACATCTTGTCTAAACAACATCTCATCCTGGCAGTAATGATCGCGCCTCTGGCCGTCCAACCTCTATTCAGCGAGGGGACGGTCGAAAACCCGGAGGAAATCTATCTCAAACTGAGCGGTCACCTGCGTTGGGCGAAACTGCAAACCCTGCAACGGGTGCTAGCTCGCAAAGGTGTTCAGTTCCGTGTCGTGCCGAATGAGCAACTTGGACTGAGGCTGGTCAGCTATTACATGGATCTGAAACGGCGACAGACGCTATGATCGTGGATTTGAAAAAATTCATCGAGCGCGAGCGATCGACATGGGAGGAGTTAGATCAAACTCTCACCAGAATCGAGAATGCAACTCTGCTCCACCTGACACTCGAGGAAGTTGAACGGCTTCACTATTTGTATGAACGCACCGGAGCCGGACTCATCAAGATCTCCACCTTCGCGGCAGAGCCTAACCTGGTTCGTTCCCTCGAGTCGTTGCTCACCCGCGCGTACGCCGAATTACAGTCCGGACGGTCGAGGACCAGCAAATGGTCTTTGCGACGTTGGCTGTTCCGCACCTTTCCGCAAATTTTCCGCAAACATATCCGGTTTTTTCTGGCGGGGCTCCTGCTCACGATCTTTGGCGCTCTTTTCGGCGGGGCGGCGGTCGCATTTGATCCGGACGCCAAAGCAGCGATCGTCCCCTTCCCTCATCTGCTGCAGGATCCCTCTCAACGGGTAAAAGAAGAGGAGAGCCAGACCAACCCGGGGCTGGCCTCGTCGAAAAGCCGGTTTTCGGCCGCCCTGATTACGAACAACACAAGAGTATCGATTCTGGCCTTGGCGCTCGGAGTCACCTGGGGAATCGGGACCCTGATCCTGTTGTTTTATAATGGCGTAATCCTCGGAGCCGTCGTCTTTGATTACGTGCGAGCCGGTCAATCGGTCTTTCTCATGGGATGGTTGTTGCCGCACGGCGTGATTGAAATCCCGGCCATCCTGATTGCCGGTCAAGCCGGTCTTCTCCTCGGTCAGGCGCTCATCGGATGGAATTCGACCGAGACGATGCAGCAGCGCCTGCGTTCCATCACTGGGTCCCTGGTCACGCTCATCTCGGGAGCCGCTCTCCTCTTGATTTGGGCTGGAATAGTTGAAGCATTTTTCTCGCAATACCACGAACCAGTCTTGCCTTACCAATTCAAAATCGTTTTTGGCTTACTTGAACTCGTCGCTCTCCTCACGTTGCTCGTAGGTAAGCGAAACGTCTCCGGTTTGACACCTTAGAAAAGTTGCCAGTGCCAGCCTCTGTGAATTTTCTTCTGTGAAATCTGTCTGAGGTTCCAATTCCCTCCTCCCAATGCGCACGAACAAGCTCCTCATTCGGACCCCGGAAGGCATCAGCTTTACCCAACGTCTTGCCGGTCCTGTAACGCGGTTCCTCGCCTTTGCCATTGACCTCGCCGGAATCACCCTGATTTCTGGTACTCTTTCCCAAGTTCTTTTGCTTGCCGCCATCGTCAGTCCAGACTTCGTTCTCGCCGCGCGCTCAATCTGCTATTTTGTTGTGACGATTGGTTATTCAATCCTTTTCGAGTCTCTCTTGCGGGGCCAAACGCTCGGAAAACGCGTGCTCAAAATTCGGGTGGTGGACGCCGAAGGCTTCCGGTTGCGGCCGGCCCAGATCGTGGTCAGGAACCTTCTGCGCGTTATCGATCTGCTGCCCGCTTTCTATGCGGTGGGCGGCCTCTGCTGCCTGCTCTCTCCGAAATATCAGCGCATGGGTGATATCGCGGCGAACACCGTAGTGATCTACACTGTTCCAGAAAAAATCCCTGACCTTGAACTGCTCTTCAGCGGGTCCTACAACTCGCTGCGAGATCACGCGCATATCGGCGCCCAGCTGCGAAAATTAATTTCACCCACCGAAGCTCGCCTCGCTCTGGAAGCGGTTTCCCGCCGCGCCGAACTCGAACCGGAGTCCCGGCTCGAACTTTATCGCCAACTCGCGCAGCGCCTCCGTTCCATCATCACTTTCCCGGAAGAAGCCCTCGAAGGCATGACCGACGAACAGTACGTCCGCAACATTGTCGACCTTATTTATCGACCGACACTCTGAGATCACCCGTTCGACGGAAAGTTTCAGGAGAAATGAAAGAAGTCGGCGACGCTAACTTCTTCACCGGATAATCCCTCGCTCGCTTGTCTCAATAAACTCGATCAGCTCGCGGGCCTCTGGCACGTCACCGAAGCTCTTCTCCAATTCTTGCAGGGCCTGTTTGGTATTCAGGTTGGCCCGGTACAAAATCCGA
>JAFAKL010000526.1 GCA_019235445.1 Verrucomicrobiota bacterium
GAGCATTGCCTTGGCAGTTTACCACCAATGGCAGTTCTCCAAGAATATGAAGAATGATCGAAATGTCATGCGGAGCAAGGTCCCAGGCCACGTTGATGTCCTTCTGAAACAGACCAAGGTTTAGCCTCCGCGAATTGATATAACGGATCTCGCCGACATCTCCGGCCTGGACAATCTCGGTGATTCTGCGCACCGGCGCCGAGTAAAGGAAGGTATGACCCACCATCAGAACAAGCCCGTTCCGTTCGGCGATTTCTATTAATTCCTCACATTCTGCCGAGGAGGAAGCCATCGGCTTCTCGATGAGCGTGTGTTTGCCAGAAAGCAGACTGGCTTTGGCCAAGGAATAGTGGTGCTTGACAGGGGCCGCAACGACAACTGCGTCCAGACCCACCCCGTTGAGCAAGTGTTCGAAGTCGGTCATACCCTCGACATCCGAATACAGGCTTCTCATGTGTTTCAGGCGTGCCTCGCTGATGTCGCACATTGCCTTGAGGTGACAATTGGGCAGCCCTTTAAAATTGCGAACAAGATTGGGTCCCCAATACCCGCACCCTACTACTCCTATAACGATTGGCTCTTTCATAGCACCAGAATCGACCGCTCTGAGGTTTCCACTTTGTTTTTTAGATTGTGACCATGATCGATCATTTCGACGGATCCCGTCCAAATGCCTTCACATCGCCACCACTCCGTTGTCTTAAGCTGCTGGTCTCATCGCTCCGAAGCCAAAAAAGCGGCAGATAAATGCCCATCGACCAAGCAAAAATATCGACCGCCTTTCAGACCGCTTAAAGAAAATCTTCGCACAACCTCCGAGCGGCGATCATCGTCTTGACGGTTCACAATCCTGCGGCGGCAAGCTGCCGCCCGTGGCTGAATTCCGAATTCCCCGGAAAAGCCTCCGTTCGGAGCCGCGCGAAAAACAGCTTTCAATCCTTTGCTGCCAAACTGAAGACTCGGATGAAAAGAACCACGCGAAACGCAGCGCGCGCTTGGCTCCCGCATCTTTTATCCGCAATTTGAAATAAAACTCGTGTCTTAAAATCCCGTGCCCGATTCCGTCTCCCGAACCCGGCGAAGGACCCAGAAGTCAAGAGCCGGGAATCTCCGGCCCTCAACTCCTGATTCCGTTAAAGCCTCACGCAGCGAGGGGGTGAGTCACCTGTCGGAGAACACTCGAGCACTGGACTTCGGCTTCCATTTTCCGACCAAGGAAATGCATCAGGATTTTCACTCGCTCTTTGGGCGAGAGCACCTGCGTGACCACAGCCTCCAACCCGGCGAACGCGCCTCCCACGATGTGAACCTGGTCGCCTGCCGAGAGGTCATAACTGACCTCCGTGACATCGCCGGCACCGGAGTGACCGCGTAACTGCATTAAAGCTCCCTCCTCGATGGTGGGATAGCGATCAGCGAATCGCACAATTCCGCTTACCCCATGGGCATACTGAACCTGGCGAAGCATTTCTGTGAGTTCGAAATGCGCAAACAGGTAACCGGGAAACATCGGGTCCGTCACAGAGACGAGTCCCCTCCGGGTCGCTCTCTTGAATCTGATGCGAGGGCAAAAAACTGTCACGCCCTCGACTAAACGCAGGTGGGCTGCGGCGACGTGCTCGTGTTTGGGTTGTGACCGTAGACAATACCAGGCCGGTTCCGATCTGACCGTCGTCTGCGCCCTGAGCGGGGTGGCTGTCCTTTCAATGGCAATCCTTCTTTGCATTTTCCTCAGGGACTGGCGACCAAAAACGATCGCTTGAGCATGACTATCGGCGACTAATCCGGTTTGTTAAGAACTATTTTCGGATAATTTGACTGGTTATAACCCGGAGCGGCGCCGAAAAGTGCCGCGCGTCGGTCAATTAAGTAGCTGGATCGACTTGCCTGCTCCGGGAAAAGAGCAAAGTCAGACCCTTACAATCTTGGTCTCAGCATTGGCCCGCGACGGACTCGTTGGCACGAGACCCGTCACTTGCCCGGGCGCGGGCAGAAGACGCCGTCCGGGATTCGATCACCTGAGCCAGGAGGGCATTGAAGGTCCTTGCCATGATCGTCAGATCCAACCAGAGGGACATGTTTCTGGAGTAGAAGATGTCCATGTTGATCATTTCCGTGAAAGTAGTCTTGTTCTTTCCGTTTACCTGCCAATATCCAGTCAGGCCAGGAAGAGCATTGATTCTTTCTTGCTGCCACACCTGATAACGCGCAAATTCGATC
>JAFAKL010000540.1 GCA_019235445.1 Verrucomicrobiota bacterium
CGGCGGCGGACGGTGCACGAAGAACAGATCGCCCAAATTCTCAGCAACCTCAATCAGGAGGGTAGGAGGGCCGCTTCCTTGTTCGCAGACCTGTATGTGTTCGGGCCGCAAACCGAGGGTTAACTCCGCACCGGTGACCAAATTGACCGAGTTAGTTTCTTTCAAACTCAGCGGCCGGGCGGGAAAGTCAGGACCCGAAACGACAACGGTTTTTTCCGTTGTGTGTTCTGTGCGCACCTTCAGGAAATTCATTCTGGGCGCCCCGATAAAACCGGCGACAAACAAATTCGCTGGACGTTGGTAAAGATCGAGCGGTACGCCGATCTGTTCGATCCTGCCCTCATTCAAAACGACGATGGTGTCCGCCAGCGTCATGGCCTCGACCTGATCATGGGTCACGTAGATCATGGTGGTCTGCAGTTCGCTGTGTAATTTCGAAAGCTCAATCCGCATCTGAACCCGGAGTTCCGCGTCCAGGTTTGAGAGCGGCTCGTCGAAAAGGAAAACTTCCGGTTCGCGGACAATCGCCCGGCCAATGGCTACTCGCTGGCGTTGGCCGCCGGAGAGTTCTTTGGGCCGCCTTTTCAGATAGGCAGTCAACTGCAGGATTTCGGCGGCACGCGCAACGCGCTCCTTGATTTCCTGCTTCGGGCGCTTGGCCATACGAAGGCCGAATCCCATGTTTTCCTCCACGGACATATGCGGATAGAGTGCGTAGGTTTGAAAAACCATGGCCACACCGCGGTTGGCTGGGTCGACGTCGTTCACCTGTCGTCCCCCAATCCAAACTTCTCCTTCGGTCGCCTCTTCCAGCCCCGCGATGATGCGCAACATGGTTGATTTGCCGCAACCGGAGGGACCGACGAAGACCACGAATTCGCCATCCTCGATTTGAAGGCTGATTCCGTGAATCACCTCGATCTGGCCGAATCGCTTGACGATGTTGTGAAGTTTTAAACCTGCCATTCTTATGGACTATACTTGAGGATGAAACAACAAACTTCAGGTATCAGAGAGCGGCTGCTTGCGCAAGGGGTGATCTGCCAGTGTTTCACCCGGCCGAATCCGAAGAACAAGGCACTATCTTGAAATTTTTTCGAAACTTCCCGTTTTTCGAGGGGTTGAGCAGTGTGAGGTGACGTATGAAAAACATATTGCTTTACCGGCCTCCGTTTTAGGCATCGCAGTGACAGGCTGCTTGTCGGCTTGATTGCAATGTCTGGAGCGTGCTGCGTTTGGTCCAAGAATTTCTCCTGAAGAGAGGTGACTGGCCAGGCTTCAGCTAAAAAAAGTGACTACAAATACACTTCTGATTAAGAACAACCTGAAATTCCTATGACAAAACACATTGTGCTTCTAGCTGCGGTCCTCGGCTTTGTTGCTCAGTCCAGCGTCTTCGCCGCGGATCCTACTCCGACTCCGAGCGCGACGCCGAAGGCGCCCTCGCATCATCATCGTGCCAGGCATCATAAGAAGTCTGAAGAAGCTTCGCCTACACCTTCAGCGACTCCGCAAAGCTAAGCGCGCGCGCTGAAACCGGTCAGAAGGCCTAGACCAGGTAGCTGCCTGAAGTCTTCCAAGGTGTCGATGGTGTTCAGCGGCGAAACTGAATCAACGACCCCAAGTTCGACCCTGATTTGGCCCGGACGAAAACGTTCGGGCCGAATCTTTTTTGGGGCAAACGCCGATGATTTCCGGGCCAGAAGCGAATAGCCGGCGCCCTTGTGTCGTCCAAAGGCTCAGGAACTGGCCTCGTGGAACGGTATTCTCTTCTTCTGCTGCTGGTAGGCTTTGGTTTTTTCGCTTCGATCTCTGGTTCGAGGGCAGATCCGCATGGCGGGCATCCTCCGCACCACGGACCACCTCGGCGCGACGGCTATCCTGGGAACCGTCATCACCCGTACTACTATCGCCGGTATCACTATGCACCTTCCTCCCGGCCTGGCCCGCAAAATCCACATCCACATCGGTGAGGCGGTGGCCGCTACAACCGTTTGGCTTCCGAGTTGGCTCCGAATACGTGCCCGGTCACCAGCACATCGTTTCTGATTCGTCGATAACGGATAGAATGAAATCTGGTTGCCTCCGCCATGCCTTGAACGCCTGTGCCTCCAAAACTGGGTTTGTTTCCGCCGGTCAACATCGGCGTAATAAAGCACCATACCTCATCGATCAATTGCAGGTCATGTAATTGGCCCAGGACGTCTCCGCCCCCCTCCACCAGGAGGCGAGTGACCCCTTTTGCGCCGAGATCTTTAAGGGTCTCCAACCAGCCGATCCCGCGGTAAAGGAGAGTGCGATCCCGAAATTCATCGTTCAAAATCGTTGCGGCGGCGGGCAAGCTCCCTGAGCGCGTCATAACAACACGCCATGGCTGCAGGCTACGAGCACCCGTGCGGACGGTCAATCGCGGGTTATCTCGGCGAACCGTTTCAGCGCCGACGAGAATTGCATCGACGGTGGCCCTGAGGTGCTGGACCAGGCGAAAAGAGCGGTCGTTCGACAGCCGGCTCTGTTCGCCGGGCGGGCGCGTCGCCCGACCGTCCAAGGATTGAGCCACCTTGGCGATGACCCAGGGCATCCCTGCGCTGATCCATTTGTTGAAACCTACGTTTAAGAGATTGCACTCCTCCTCGAGTACACCGGTGGTGACGGAAACTCCGGCCCGACGGAGCTGCTCGAGTCCGCGCCCCTGATGTTTTGGATTAACGTCGATCGCACCGATCACGACGCGCCCGATTTTTGCGGCCATGATCGCCTCGGTACAGGGAGGGGTTCGACCGGTTGTCGAGCAGGGTTCCAGCGTTACGTAAAGCGTTGCCCCTTTGGCCAACTCACGCGTGGGTAAAGCAGATAAGACCTCGACTTCGGCATGCAAACCTCCCGCGTACTTATGCCAACCGGTCGCTAACACCTTTCGGTTGCGAACGAGTACCGCTCCCACGGCTGGATTAGGACTTGTTTTGCCCAACCCTCTCCGAGCCCGGCGCAAAGCCATCCGCATATAGTATTCGTCCGACTCGACCATTCCCGGAGACAGTTCCAAGCTGCCTTTATTTGACTTGCTATGCTTTTTCCCGCTCGAAAGCTGCGTCGAAGGCAACTCCGCTCGGAGCGAAATCATAGGAACGTACATTTCGGCATGACTCGGTTGCCCCGTGGATACGATCCATCCGAATGTCTTCCCATTCGATTGATAATGGGCCGCGATAGCCGATATCGTTCAAAGCAATGATGATGTCTTCAAATTGGATATCTCCATGCCCGATCGAACGAAAATCCCAATATCGCCGATGGTCTCCGAAATTGGTGTGGCCGCCAAAGACCCCGACGTCGCCGGTGCCATGACCCCACCAGACATCTTTCATGTGTGCGTGAAAGATGCGGTCGCTGAACTCGCGGAGAAATTTGACATAGCTGACTCCCTGATAACCTAGATGCGACGGGTCGTAGTTGAAGCCGAATCGACGATGATTCTTCACTGCCTCCAGAGCGCGGCGCGCCGAGCCGATATCAAACGCGATCTCGGTTGGGTGCACTTCCAGCGCGAAGTTCACGCCATATTCCTCAAAAGCATCAAGAATTGGGCCGAATCGTTTTGCAAAATCGTCAAATCCCTTCTGGATGAATTCCTGACTGGTTGGAGGGAAAGCGTAACAGGCGTGCCAGACGCTCGATCCGGAGAAACCGGCCACAACCGCCGGGAATTGCAACTCCTCCGCGGGCTTTGTCTCCATAAAGTTGCGCGCCGCCTGCGCAGCCTTTTTCATCTGTTCTGCGGCGCGTTGCCGCACACCTTCGGGACTTCCATCTTTCCAGATGTGCGGAGGCAAGATCGCCTGGTGCCGCTCATCGATATTGTCGCAAATAGCCTGACCGACCAGGTGATTGGAGATCGCGAATGCGGTGAGACCATTGTCCGATAGGATTTTCCATCGATCCTTGCAATATTCTTTGGATTCCGCGGCGGTTTCGACGTCGAAGTGATCGCCCCAACAGGCGAGTTCGAGCCCGTCAAAGCCCATTTTTTTTGCCAGCGGAGCGAGATCTTTCAATGACAGATCGGCCCATTGGCCGGTGAACAAAGTGACTGGTCTAGCCATGATTTTTTCGAGGGAAACGTGGTTGGGGAGAAGTATTTCCTGGACCTCTCCATACGTAGTCGATGAGAGACATCAAGTTTAAGCAAGTCGTTCAGCAGAGCAAGGAATAGTGCGGATCCCCGCCGGCAACAAGAGCTCACGCCGTTTCAAAAAAAGCGTGCACAGAAAATCAGCACTTCACCGGTCTGGAGGCCAGTCTGCGGGCCATGTAGATGCGATCCGGTGGAATCCATACTTCTCTAGAATCGGACGGCTCGTTGCCAACGCATCTACGCGCAAATAAGCTATCGATTCAAACTGGCGGAGAGCAGCTATGCGGGAGGATAAGAGCGCCCGATAGACTCCTAGTCCGCGAAAATCCGGCAGTACGCATCCGCCCCAAAGCCCTGAGAATCGGCTGTGCTGCGGGGCCGATAGACGTCCGCATCCGACAGGTTTTCGCTCGAAATAAGCAACGAACCCACGATCAAGCCGGAGGGGATCGCTGAGACTCGCGAAAAGGAGTTCGCCCGTCTTCTCGGTTGGGCAGGACCAAACCGCGGATTCGACCGAAAGATAATCCTCGATTTGTTGTTCGTCGGTCACCGGACTGACAGTCACTCCGGCGAACGGCGGTACCATCAGGGCAGGCGATAAGTCCTGCAAATCGCAGACCATCAACGATTCTTCTTCACCGATTTTGAAGCCGCGGTCGCGCAAGTAAGTGAGCAGACCCGGCGGTTCATCATGGCTGTAAATCTTCCATTCAAAATTTTGGTTGAGCTGGGTAAAATAGCAGATCTCGGCGTTAACAACTGTTTCCGCCTGCGACGCCGAAAAGTGCGAATAAACGATCATATGCCACAAAGATCCCGGACCGTGTGCCCGGACGACATAGGACGTCTTCTCCAACCTGGCACCGGGGTCAGGAACTGATTGTCGTTCCTCATCCAGCAGTCGCAAGACGGTGGTGACTTCCATCGCAGAACCGTATCTTTCAGAACTCCGATTTGCGATCCCAATTCTTGCAGAACCGACCAAAGCGATTCATTTTCTATTCGGTGAACAACGCATAAAATAAAACGTATTTTTCAGATGAAACAGATTGCTTTCGCCAACAGTATTGGTTAACTGCAGAGCTTATCGAATGGACTTTCAGCGATTGTTCAAGCGGAAAGACGAGGGGCCGGCTCCTGCAAATGCCAATGACCAAACGAGCTATTCTTTAAGCCAGAAGGAGGTGCTTCTTCGCGAAGGCGAGTTGTTGGATGGCCAGCTGCCGCCAAGCCTCGTTTGGAGCAGCGTCGGTGGGGTAATCAGCGTCAAAGCCGATAAGCTACTAGGAATTCTGGAAGGGCGGACAAGGATAAAGGCGGCGGTGCTGCAAGAGCTTTACCCCGGACTTTTCGACAAACCTCCGAACGCGGGCGCGGAATATCTTGTCCCTCTCCGGGTTGTTGTCACACAGCTCAAGGACTTTTTTGCTCGAATGTCCTTGGAGGAAACGATGTTCGAAGATTTCGATACGCCCTTTGGGAAGCTCGCACGTGAGGACGAGGCGAGGTTCAAAGATAGGCAAGTGAATTGGCCGGAGGCTCGATCGGCGGCAACCCCGAGCTTTTTTGCGCCGCCCCAGGTCGAGTCAAAAACAGCTCTGAAAGAAAACGACCAGAGTACCGTCCGGGAAGAGGTTTCGGGAAGTGCCTCAACGCAGGATTGGGGGGAGTTGGATCCTTCTGGCGGCAGGCAAACCGATTCCGACGGGCTGCGGTTCAAAGAGGAGAAATTTACCACTCACGAACCGACGGTAAGCTGGGGGAGCAATATTCTTCGGGAGGGCCATGTGGACCTTCAGGAACTGTACCTCACCGATGAGCTGCTCGATGGATCCAAGGTAGCGAACCTTGTTTTGCAACTTCCTCGAGTCACCGGCGTGGTCATTATGTCATCTGAGGGGCGCGCGCTCGGAGGTGCGCTGAGCGGGGGCATCAACGAAACGCTCTTCAGCCTCGCTCCTGATTTTGTGAAACATTTATCGGGCTTCACTCAGAGCACCGAAGGAGGTCCGACGAAGTTTTTCACATTTTCGGTTCAAACGGGCCAGATCAGCCTGTCAATCTGGGGAGATGTTTTCATCTTGGCTGAACACAGGGGTAAAAGCCTTCCTCCGGGCGTGCGTGAACGGCTCGTAGCCACTGCGCAGGCGTTAGATAAGATTTACGGTTCGCGGTGGCGATAAGAGAGGTGCAATAAGAGAAAAGCGCTGGCATGGAAGCATGATCCTCTTAGAGCCAGGCGCGCAGCATGATGTTTCGGAGGACTGATAGCACATTTTACGCAACCCATAGGACCGATGATCAGATCGATATTAGCATCATCTTGGCTACCTTTGCTGTATTGGGGTGCAGGCATGGTCGCAATGATCTGCTGGGCTCGTCATGAGTCTCTCTTATGGCGTTCCAGGCATCACGAGCATCGCGAGATTGACACAGTCGCGAGCGAGTCGGTGCCAACGCCTCCCTCCGGGCAGGAGCAGTCTTCCACGCTGCAAGCGCGTCCCGGCAAGGAGTTGATCATTGCTGACGCTGATCCGCCGGGAGGGTTCTGGTTGCCTGAATTCTTCGTTCTCGAGCCGCCGAATCCCCCTGCACTCACGCGCATGACGGAGACAGCAACAGGCCAAACGCTGATTTCGGTGGAGGCGCAAGCTCCGCTTCGTGCGCGCGCCACGATGCTGTCCATTCGCGCCGATTCGCCAGGACAGGCCACTCCTGCCAGATTAATCATTCAATGCAGGACAAGCGTTCCCATCAGCAATGCGCATGGAAAAGCCGTGATCATAGATGGCGTTGTCACGCAAGAAGTGGTATCGCCGAGCGGAAAAATTCTCATTATGGCCGGGAGCAAAGTGGTTGGTTCAGGACGACTTGACCTTGAGAATGGAAGATTTAAATGCGACGGGCTATGGTCAATTTTCTTCGACGGAATCGAATTGAAAGTTCGGGCTCAGCTCTTGGACCGTCCGCATGGTTTGGCTGGAATATCAGGCCAAGAGGGACCGCGCGAAGATGAAGGTCTGCAAGATGAAGCGGTCAAAAGAGACGGGCGTCCAATCTTCGTACCCCAAGGCGCGCCATTCGTCCTTGAAGTCGACGGGGAGATGCAGCTGCACGACTTTAATTCGACCGGCGGGAGCAGTTGAATTTGAAACTGGCGAGAAAAGCACAAAAATTTTGGCGCTGCTGCGACCGCCGAAGATAGATACATTCCTCCAAGTGATGTCCAGCAGTTCCTACTGAATTCTTGCCGGGAGTTTTAGCAACCTCATGATCCAACGTTGCTTTCGATGTTTATGTATGTAGCTTAAATTGCGCACGGAACTTTATTCCATGCCTCAAATCCTAATGGTTGCGGTAGCTCATCTACTGATTCTCACGCTGGTGGTTTTCGGTTTGCGGTTCTTCAGCCGCTATATATCGCGAAGGTTCATTCGCTGCAGCGTCCATTGTCCAACTCAGTTGGCTGCCAAAGGCGAATACGAGGCACCTCCTCGCGGTTGGACGATCGTGTCTCTGATTATTCAATTGATCATCCCCCGCCTGATTTTTCTCACCGCGGCCATCGGATTTTATCAAATTAGCCTTTATGACTTTGATCTTCGGTCGCGGGTCTCAATTTGGTTCAGCAAGCCTGGTTGGGAATGGAAGCTGCCGGTTGCGCTGACGATCGGCGTTTTAATTAACCTCATTGTCACGGTCGAGAGACTTCGCAGCCGGAGATTGCGAGAGGCTGCCCTGAAAGACCTGGAGCATTCTCACGCGATTCTGCTGTTGACCGGCGCACAAGCTCTGCAGGTGCTTCTGCCACTCATGTTCGCATTCCTGGTCATACCGATGCTCGGACTTCCAAATCAGGTGGTCGGATTTTTTGAACGCTGTACGCTGATTCTGGTTATCGTTCTCGTTGGGATTGACACTTTGAGAACGTTGCGTTTGGCGGAGGCTAAAATAGCTTATCGCGCGAAAATAAAATCCGGTGGTGAGGAGCGCCAAATTCGTGCAGCCGAAACGCAATACTCGGTCCTGCATAGGATCCTAAATGTGCTGGTTGTTCTGGCCACCGTCGGCGGAGCCTTGATGGTTTTTGATCAAGTCCGTGCCTTCGGTGCCAGCCTCCTTACATCAGCCGGAATTCTTGGATTGGTGGCGGGGGTCGCGGCTCAACGGACCCTGCAGAACGTCTTCGTTGGTCTGCAGCTTGCGATCACCCAACCGATAGCTCTCGGCGACGTAGTGGAGGTCGAGAATGTTGTCGGGACGATTGAGGAGATTACCTTCAGCTTCGTTTCCGTTCGGCTAAGAGATCTTCGTCGCTTGATCCTGCCGGTGACCTATTTCCTCGAAAGGCCCTTCACTAACTGGACTCGAACTTCCGCCGAGTCGTTCACGTCCTTTTCGCTGGTCTTATCTTTGCATGCCTCCCTGCCTGCGATACGCAAGCAAGTGGAAGCGATTTTGCGCGCCAATCCGCTTTGGAACGGCGGCAAATGGGAAGTTATGATCAGCGATTTGGGCGAGTCGTCCATGGTTGTCCAGATCAGTTTGGGTGCCGCTAACCCTGAGATCGCATTCCAGCTCAAGTCACAGGTACAAGAGCATATTTTGGATTATCTTAGTCAGTCCAAAGAAGGCTCTCTAATCGGTGCGGTTGCCGAACAGAAAGCGACAACGGTATTACCAGAAACAGCAAGTCCACTGAACATGGAACCTGTAACGACGCGGCCCTAACATATCGGAGTCAGTAACCTGGTACTCGCCCAAAGGTCTCCGAACTACCAGGAAAGATTTCGGGTTCGTGCGTCGACGGTCGCTGGCGAGTTCGTATCCACCAAGGTCGTGAATGCGGCTTGGCTGCTTGCTATTTTCTGCGCGCTTCGATAAGCCAGCGCTTCGTTGTTTCCACCGTGTTATTTGTCAGCGCGTGGCCGGCGTCTTCGAAATACACGGCAATATCGGCACCAGCGCGGCGGAGTAGCGTTACGAGTTCGCGCGCCTTTTCAAGAGGAACAACTGGGTCCTGATTGCCTGCGACTACAAGGACCGAGCTACTTGTCAGGTCAGGGAGGCGTTCAGGGATGAGCGGTACCATCGGACGCAACAGAGCAGCGCCGCGAAGTATTTCCGGTCGGAGCAGCAATAGAGCTCCTGCGATATTGGCGCCGTTAGAATAACCGACCGCACGCAGCTTTTTCTGGTCGAACGCATAGTGTGTGGCCGCTTGCTGCAGGAAGTCAGCCAACTCGTTGGTTCGTCCAATCAGGTCTTTTTCGTCAAAGACACCCTCTGCCAACCTGCGGAAAAACCGCGGCATTCCATTTTCCAACACTTGCCCTCGCGGACTCAGCAGCGCCGCCTCAGGATCGAGGTATCGACCTAAGGAAAGGAGATCGCGCTCGTCGCCGCCGGTGCCGTGTAACAGCAGGAGGGTGCGATCGGAACTTCCAGCGACAAATTGGTGACTGAATCCTAAATTTTCACTCACGGACGTGGTGTCGTCTTGGGAGCTTGTTGAGTGGCAACGCCCCACAGTCTAGTCGCGTCGCGGGGAAAAAGAAAGCCGGACAGGTCAAATGTCGATGGAAAGGTACCTGACCTGAACCTGACTGTCAGGAGGGCTTTGATCCGCGCACGAGAGAAATTTTCGTAAAGGTGCGAAAAAGGTTGCTTTATTCTTAAAATTATGGATATAATGGTCGTATTGGAATTAATCATATTCCAGACCTCATTCTTTTTCTGAGTTTCAGCCATCTATTATGCCGTACAAAACCTTCATCTCCGCCTCCACAACCGCGTCTCTCGGTTATCTGATCAGCATGCGAAAGGCGTCTTTCATTTTGTTGACCCAGAAAATGCGCGATTCCAGGCTGCAGTTTCTTTTACTTAAATGGGCAGGGACTCTGCTGATCTCCCTTGGCCTCGCAATGTGCGGGTTTGAAGTGATGCCGACTTGGCTTGCCACGGGCTTCTTTGCCCCGGGCGTTTGCTTGTGTGCCTTCATGCTTTGGCTCGGGATGGGCGACATGTTCCTTACCTTCGCCTTTGAAGACGAGCGTTTTTACAATCTGGCAACACAAACTCACGCGCTGGACATTTTTGAAGATACGGAATTTCCCTTTGAGGCCGTTACGAGAGGCGGTGGAGAATTCTGTTCTGGTTCTAAATGGTCTAAGGGAGAGCAAAATCAGGTAGGCCCCGGCTGTCAGTCGAGGACGAGGACGAGAACCAGGACGAGTGGAAGGCGAACCGCTTTTTCTGAACGCGCTTAGCGCTTTCCTGGTTTGACTGCAATCAGGAGACCATCTATACCGCGGCTGCGCAGTACTGGAACAAGCGCGGTAATCAAATCAGGATGGGCAGCCGCCTCGGCGTTAAAGCGCTTGACGCCGCTGTCCGCGCCTCGAACCAAGACGTTGTCCGGCAAGGTGTTGTCGGCCAGGAGCAATCCGCCAACCCGGAGAAGCGGCAGAGCTCTCTGCAGGTAAGTCGGGTAGCCCTCCTTATCCGCATCAATAAAGACCATATCGAACGGTGCTTCGCTCGCAGATTCCAATTGGGATAACGACTCCAGGGCGGGTCCAACCTTTACCTCCACCTTTTGCGAAAGATTGGCGCGTTTCAGATTGCGCAGGGCGACCGCGGCATATTGCGGATTAATTTCCAAGGTAATTAGTGTGCCATTCGGTGGCAAAGCGCGCGCCAGCCAGATGGTGCTGTACGCGCCCAGGGTGCCAATTTCGAGGATGCGTTTAGCGCCAATAATGCGAGCCAGGAGATGCAACACTTTGCCCTCGCTCGCCGACACGTTTATCTCGGGCATTGCTGCCCGCAACATTTCCGCCCGGGCGGACATCAGCGCGTCGTCTTCGGGCGCGAAAAGTTCGCTGATATAGCCGTCGTAATCCAGAAGCATTGATCTTTGTTCAGCCATTGGTTTTTGCCCCTCAAAATTGCTCAGGGGAGACATTGCACGATATCATTTCCCAGCCTACCCGAAGCAACCGTCGGAGTCGATGTGTCCGACGCGAATTCTCTCTTGGGGACGCGAATCCATGTCTTGCGGTCCGCGGAAAAATTCGGCACTATGCCGGGACGATTTTGATCCGGAAGCATGAAATGGCAGGCCATCATCATCTCATTCGTTTTGCTATCTGCGCTGGCGGGGGCTCACGCTGAAGATTCGCCGTCGCAACCGCCCACTCCTAGCTCGAGCGAGGAAGAATTGGATGAGCCCGCTCTTCCAACACCTGAGACAGCTCCTTCAGATTCTGTGCCGGGGTTACTACCGGAGTCCGGCGAACTTCCGGCAGGTCCGCCAGCCAATGCCTCCAAGTTGACGCTGCCGCGAGGGTCAGCACAGCAGGTGTCTGAAACAGGAGGGCGATTCGACGAGATTCGATCCTTGGCAATGAGCAACGCGCGGGCTGCTTACCTGCTCAAGCGCGCGAGATCCAGTTCGAGATCGGTCTCCCGGCGCACTTATCTTCGCGCATACTACATGACGGTGGCGGCTCGCATGCGAAAGCTGGATCCAAAATTGAAATCCGCGATTGATGCATATGAGGAAGAAAAAATGCGCGAAGCCGCAGCGACGAGTTCGACTGCTCGGGTTTCCCATCAGTCGGGGCAACACCGAACTGCACACCTTGCTGTGCACCACCGATCGCATCGAGTCTCCTTTGCGCATCGGTACAGAAGATTCTATATCATCGACGGTCCATACGGGCCCGACTTCCCTCCCTTTGGGCCTCCGGTGGTTTTTGATCCCTGGTAGGCGTTGCGGCATCAAGTATCGGCGCAAACGGAGGTATGTCTAAAGCAAGAACCTTGGAGACAATCCAAAATTCAATGGTTGACTATACGTGCGGAGAGCTGAACGATACCGAGAGTTCGGTCTTAGGTCCGGAGTTCAGAGAAAGATTTTTATTGAACAGTATACCTGCACATGACGAAAGATGAATTCAGGAAATTCTACCGGAAACATCTAGCCATCCCGGTAGCAGGTTTCGGTATGGCGGCTGTTTTGCTGGCGATTTACTTGACTTTAATGACCTGGCTCGCCGGACAGGTGCATCTGATGCAGAACAGTATTGATCGATTCAGCCATTGAGAAGCGGACACTAGAACTAGACTAGATCTAGATCAAGCCAGCATCCGAAAGTTCGTTTTTAATGTAGGCGTAGTAGATCGGTGCAGCGATGAGCCCAGCCATGCCGAACGCTACTTCCATGACCAGCATGGCGAGCAGGAGTTCCCAGGCGTGAGCTCGAATCCGCGTGCCGACGATTCTGGCGTTGAGGAAATATTCGAGTTTGTGGATGACTACCAGAAAGATCAGGACTGCGATCGCGACCGAGATTGAAATCGAGAGCCCGACGATGAAGATCATTGTGTTCGAGATCAGATTGCCGATTACCGGGAGCAAGCCCGTAAGAAAGGTAATCGCCACGAGCGTCTTTGTCAGAGGCAAATGAACTCCGCAAGCGGGCAGGATTGCGGCCAGAAAGATTCCGGTGAAAACGGTGTTCAGGGCGGAGATTTTCGCCTGGGCAAACATGATCCGGCGAAAAGCATAGGCGAACCTGGAGATGCGTAGGTTGAGAGCGGCTGCGAACGGGTGCGTCGTGATTTCCGATGTTTCTTCATGGACAGAGATCAATGCACCGATAACCATGCCCACAAGACCACGGATAAAGAAGTGCATAGCCTCTTTTCCAGCGTGCTGAATTTCGTTGGAATGCTCGTCGATCCATTCACGGGCGATTGATTTTAGCGCGTCCACGTTGCTGGGCAAACTTTCAACAATCCAAGGCGGCAGCTTAGTCTGAGCCTCGGTGAGAATGTGATCGGTTTTACTCAGGAGCGCCTGCCGATTTCCGGTATCGCTCCTAAAGAATGCGAAAGTCCCGAGGGTTAACAGAATGAGAAGAGTGACCGTGACGACCGAAAGCGCGGCCAATGCCAGCAGACGAGCGCCTTTGCTGGTCAGCCTTTTCTCGACGAGAGGCGCCAACGAGCGGACCAGTTCGTGCGTCAGGAGCCCGGCTATTAAAGCGGAGAGCAAATGCAGCTTGAGTACCAGAAACAAGGCCACGGCCGAAAGAATCCAGGCTGCGACGGCAGAGCTTGGAAGGGCGCCAAAGCTTGACTTACCTGGATCATTGGCTTCTGGGTTCATTGTGCGATAACGTGTCTATAACCAAGTCGTGATGTCTAACAAAATTGGCGGGGAGGATGAATGGCTAATCGGATGGAAGGTAAGATCGCGCTAGTCACTGCTGCCGGCCAGGGTATCGGACGCGCGACGGCAGCGATGTTTGCGCGGGAGGGTGCAAAGGTGGTGGCGGCGGATATCGATGAAGGCGCCTTGTCTTCCATTCCAAACGTCACGGCCCGGAGACTCGATGTCACGAATCGAGAAGCGATCGAGTCTCTGGCCAGTGAAATTGGAACTCTCGATGTGCTTTTCAATTGTGCCGGATTCGTGCATAGCGGGACGATTCTGGAAGCATCTAACGGGGATCTGGATTGTGCGTTTAACCTGAATGTTCGTTCCATGTACCATCTCATCCGAGCATTCTTGCCAGGGATGCTCGGGCGGAAGTGCGGATCAATCATCAACATGGCGTCTGTTGCTTCAAGTCTGAAAGGGGTGCCCAACCGGTTTGCCTATTCCTTGACTAAGGCAGCTGTCATTGGCCTGACGAAATCCGTAGCAGCAGATTTCGTGGGCCAGGGGATCCGCTGCAACGCGATCTGCCCCGGGACAGTGCGGACTCCATCACTTGGTGCGCGCATCCGTGCCCAGGCTCTGGCCTCGGGGCGAAGTGAGGAGGAAGTTCGCATCGAGTTTGTTGCTCGACAGCCGATGGGCCGTTGGGGCGAAGCGGACGAGATAGCCAGCCTGGCGACTTACCTGGCCTCGGATGAGTCCGGCTACACCACGGGGCAGGTTCACATCATTGACGGCGGTTGGTTGGGCTGAGGCAAAACCATACCGGGTTCATCAGGGTGATATTCTGGAAGGTTGGATCCGAGTACCTGAAAGTCGTATACGACAAACCGTATCCCAAAGGATACTGCGGCTGAATATGATTCTTTTCGTAATCCCCGCTATGTATCAGCTAATTCAGGGGAATAATGTTGGCGTATGATAATTGTCAGTTTGAAACCGAATGCGCCGGCGATACCGCAACAGGCGGAATACAGAAGATTGAGATCGAGCCCAACCCTTCAGCTGACCCTCAGATGAGCGTAGATAGGCAGCTGTCGGCTACAAAGAGGAGGCCCAGCACACCCCAGCAGATTGGCCGATCGGCAGCGGTCGAGCCGAACGCAACTGGCATCGATTGAATCTGGAGATCAGCGCCTAAGCATGTAAACAAAAACAAAGGGGGAACCCTTTACAATGTATCGTAGAGCGATATGTTTTCAACAACTTACCAGGCAGTTCTTGACAATTTCTGATTTATGTATCCGCCGAAGAAAGTTGGCGTCGATCCAGTTTGGAGTTACACGGAAGTGTGCCCGGGAGATTTGATTAAGTCTTTGCGCCTGGAGCACGCTGCAATGAATAAGGATGAAGTTCTGCGAGCGGAATGGTTTTGGAGCCGACGACCGAACGTTCTATGTGCAAGCTTGATATCTTTTTTCTTCTACATAATTGTTCTTGTTTGCCTTATCTATTGTCTTCCGCAGAGTGCTTCATTCCTTATCGGGTGGATAGTTGCCGGGGCTAGTTGCGTGTTTGTAGACTGTTTTCGTTTTGAGCGATGGCAAAAGGAATACGCATCCAGTATCAAACGGCTGTTTTTCCCTCTATTGAAACACGAATAGTGGGACGAAGCAGTTCGAAGCTGGACGTTCTTTTTGACGATGGCGATGGCGGAGAACGAAGAAAACAAAGCGTCCGATAACGACCTAAATGCCGGTGGTGGGTCCGCAGGCGGCAGAGATCCTTTTCGTCTTCTGCTTGAGATTGAATCCCATTTTCGCGCGGAAAATAGAAAAAATACTCCGCTGAAGCGCGTACCATCGACCCGAATGTACCTGGAAAGAATAAGAAGCGCGCCAAGTAACCTGTTGGCAGATTCTTTGACATTTGAGAGAAATTGCTACCCCTATCAAGGTTTCCTCCAAATGTGTCACTCAACTTAAGTGTTTTTATTCTATCCGATACCAGAATTGTGGAAAACGCTGCTGACCTCTGCGATCGGGGCACTGACACTTGTTGGCATCATGACGCGCCCTTTTCGGTGGAACGAGGCGCTCATCGCCATAGCCGGCGCCGGTCTCCTGCTTCTCCTCGGTCTTATCACTCCCGCAGATGCCCTGCTCACCTTAGTCCGTAGTTGGAACACGTTTCTCTTTTTCTTCGGTATGATGGGTCTTTCGGCTTTGGCAGAGGCGGCCGGTCTATTTGACTGGCTGGCGATACAGGCGGCCAAGCTGGCGGCGCAAAGTGCGGCGCGACTTTTTCTCAACGTTTTCCTGCTGGGAGCCCTTATTTCGATGGTACTCTCCAACGACGCGACGGCCCTCATCCTGACTCCCATTGTCTATGTTCTGGTGACAAAACTTCGATTGCCCGTTCTCCCCTATCTGTTCGCCTGTACCTTCATTGCCGATACTGCTTCTTTCTTGCTCCCCGTTAGCAACCCAATCAATATCATCATTCTTTCGCGGTTCCCGCTGGATTTGCCGCTTTTCCTGCGCCTCTTGTTTCTTCCAAGTCTGGTAGTGATTACGATCAACATTGGCATATTTTTCCTGCTCTATCGAAAGCAATTAAAAGGTAGCTTTGACATAAAGCGATTAACGTCTGGGGAGGCGGCGGTAAAACACAAAGGCTATTTTCGGTACACCTGTTGGGTGCTGGTCGCGGTAGCTCTCGTATACGTGATAGCCTCCGCTACCCGACTGCCACTCTCTTTCATAGCGCTGAGCGGGACGCTTCTGCTGCTCATTGGCGGCCTTTGCTGGCGGCGAACCTCTTTGCGTCAGACTGCCAAACGCATTTCCTGGTCCATCTTTGGCTTCATCGCCGGAATGTTCATTGTGGTCAGAGCGATTGAGGATACCGGGCTCACGACCCTGTTTGGGAACTGGCTGATCCGCCTTTCGGGAGGCACGACCTTTGGCGCGGTTATGGTGGGAACGGCAGGGGCAGCACTGGGAACAAACCTGATTAATAATGTGCCGATGGCGGTGGTGATGATCTCTGCGTTGGGCGGCATCCAGCACGCGTCACCGGCTATCCAGCATGGCTTCATCGCAGCAACGATGTTTGGATGTGATCTCGGGCCGAATCTGACCACGGTTGGCTCCTTGGCGACGGTCCTGTGGCTGTTAATATTGCGGCAGCGGAATGTTGACGTGTCGGGGCTGGAGTACTTCAAGGTTGGCGTCGTCGTCACCCCGCTGATGTTACTCGCCGGAGCGTTGACTATGTGGTTACTTTTGTGAAAGACCACATAGAGGGAGTAAGCTATGCGCGTATTGTGTTGTCTGGATGGGACCAATGTCGGACAGCTGAGCAAGGCGACAGGGATGCTCTCAGCAATTGAGCCGCCCACGGTGGGCCTACTTTATGTGGTCGATATCGGTCCGCGACGGGAGATTGAACACAGACGCGGTCGCTTTTTGCGCCCATCGGGTCCGTCAGGGTCGCGCGAGCATGAGATGCAGCAAGCCGAGCGCGCCGCCGCGGAAGACATCTTGAATGAAGGGCGGCGGTATTTTCCGCATGGAGAAACTTTACAGCGTGAGGGGCGACCAGAGCGCGAAATCGTCAACGCGGCAGCCGAATGGCGGGCAGACTTAGTGATTATTTGTCCCCGTGCCGAATACGGTGGCACACCACAGATCGGCCCTAAATCCGTTGGACACGTCGCACGATTTGTCATCGATCACGCTCCTTGTCCAGTGCTGCTGGTACGTCGCCTGGCGCGAGAACAATTTCCCGTGCCTCGGTAACAGGTAATCTTTCCGTGTGATCTTCTTCAGAGCGCCTTCTTGATGAGGGGCTTCACGCCGGCGTCGGGCGGGTGTTAACTTATGGCAGCGGCAGGGAGGTGCCGTGACGCATTTATCCCGGAGGGATTAAACGAGGGTAGCCCGACTCCGCAAGGCCTACGTCGCGACCGCACGTCAGGCAGTTCTTACTA
>JAFAKL010000543.1 GCA_019235445.1 Verrucomicrobiota bacterium
CGAAAGTAGCCCGACTCCGCAAGGCCTACGTCGCGACCGCACGTCAGGCAGTTCTTACTATGGCTGTCGAGGCGCGCCGTAGTTTGCGAAGGCGGCCTGGCACGAAGTGCCTGGAAACAAGAGAAAAGTGGACTCGTCCCGGAGGGACGGTTGATCTGCTCACTAGTGCACCAAGTCCGTGACTGGTATAGCGGCGCCGCCGCGTATTTCGGCTGGCTGCGCGAAGCGAAGAGGGAGAATACCCGCTGAGGTCTTCGACCGATGAGCGAAAAAGGAGCCGGCCGAAAGATGCGCGGCCCGAAGGGTTGCGATCAAAATGGGCCGGCGGCTGCGTTGCTCCTCGGTCACGTATCGATTCAGATATGCTCCCTCCTACCGCCAGTCCGGCTCGGACCGCCTTGCCGACGGCCCATTTTGATCGCAACGCCGCTATACCAGTCACGGACTTGGTGCATTAGCCCCAGAGATATTTTTCGAGGGAACGAGAATGACACATTTGGAGGAAACCTTGATCAACCGTCCCTACGGGACAAGTGCCCCAAGTCCGTGACTGGTATAGCGGCGTTGCGATCAAAATGGGCCGCCGGCAAGACGCGACGAGGGAGCATATCTGAATTGATACGTGACCGAAGAGCAACGCAGCCGCCGGCCCACTTTCATCGCAACCTTTCGGGCCGCGCATCTTTCGGCCGGCTGCTTTGTCGCTCATCGGTCGAAGACCTCAGCGGGTATTCTCCCTCTTCGCTTCGCGCATCCAGCCGAAATACGCGGCGGCGCCGCCATACCAGTCACGGACTTGGTGCACTACACGCGTCTTTTTTCTTTTTTCCAGGCACTTCGTGCCAGGCTACCCTCGTTTAATCCCTCCGGGATAAAGGCGTCACGGCACCTCCCTGCCGCTGCGATAGGTTAACGCTTATGGGGCGCAGCCCTAGTAAAGGGCTGGTGGGCGCCCCGGCGCAGATATAAAGAGGTCGGTAATGTCCAAACTGCGGAGCAAAGCGTACCGCTTTACCCGCTTGGGCTGGCCTTGAGGGGATTACAGAGCTTTTTCCTGAAAACGTAGGCTAAATGGAAGGCTCCCCTCTTCGCGAAAATTTATCTCCCGAACTGATCCGGTATTTGTACAGCGCCACTGCCGCGCATGAGCTGCTTACTCGTACCGCAGTGCCTCGATCGGATCGAGCGACGCAGCTTTGTGCGCCGGGTAAAGCCCGAAACCCACTCCAATAGCGGAGCAGACCAGCACCCCGATGATCGCCCATCCGACAGGGAAGACGACTGCTGCTTGGAGCCAAAGCGCTAAACCATCTCCAGCGACGACGCCGAGAGCGATACCTGCTACCGCTCCGAGTAAGGACAGAAAGAGCGCCTCCAGAAGAAACTGCATTCGGATGTCGCTCTGACGCGCTCCCAGCGATCTCCGTATCCCAATCTCCTTGGCGCGCTCCGTGACGCTAACCAGCATGATGTTCATGATGCCGACGCCAGCTGCTACCAGAGCGATCGCACTGACAATGAACGCACCGATCCGAACCGTCGTGGCGATACTGCGAAAGGCACCGGCGAGCGAGTCGTTGCTGTAGATTTCGAAGTCATTCGGATCCTCCGGGCGCAGACCTCGCGCGATGCGGAACGCACCCATCGCCATCCCCATGGTTCGCTCGTAAACCATCTGATTCTCAGCTTCGATGGCAATGTTCAGCGAGCGCTCCCGTGACCCGTAGTTTTCGAAAAATTCGGTGATCGGAATCAGCGCGATATTGTCCTCACTCCCGCCAAAGTTGCTTCCTTTCTCCGCCAAAGTCCCTATCACCCGGTAGTGCTTGCCGTTTAGCCGAATGGTTTTGCCGATCGCTGGCCCCTGCGGGAAGAGCCGCTGAACGATTTGCTGTCCGAGCACGCAAACGCTTCGCGAAAATTCGACGTCTTCCGCCGAGAGATTGCGCCCATCGCTGATCCTGAAATTATTCACCGCCAGAAAATCCTGGGTGGTTCCTCGCAACTCAACGTTCGGGTTTGTCTTCTTATTCTCGAATACTGCCTGCATGCTATTGTCAAAAACCTTCGGGCAGATCACTTCCCCCTCATCTTGCATTAGTCCGACAAATCGCGTGTAGGTCTGGTAATCGATATTCCTCCGATTACGATATTTCTCGTCGCCCCCGATCTCGATCCCGCTCGGGTATTTCGAAAACTGGAACGTGTTCGATCCCAAAAAGCTTAATCCTGTTTCGATGGAGTTCTCGAGAGCCGAGATCGCGGTCATGACGCTGATGATGGAAAAGATGCCGATGGCAATCCCTGATGTCGTCAGAGCGGAGCGAAGCTTGTTCATTCCCATCGCATTCCAAGCCATCTTGACAAGTTCCCAGGCTTTCATGGGCTACTTTACTCGTATCGCAACGCTTCGACTGGGTTCAGACGCGCGGCCTGCCAAGCCGGGGCAAACCCGGAAAGAACCCCCGTGATCACACAGATGCCCAGGGCGGCGGCCACCAGCATGGGCGAAAATTGAATCGGGAAAGCCGGGAAGGCCGAGCCGATCCAGAGGAACAGGCCAAAAGCCAGGACGATGCCCACGGCTCCCCCAATGAGGCAGATTGAAACTGCCTCGATCAGAAACTGAATCAAAATTGTTCGGCGCCGCGCTCCGAGCGCTTTTCGAGTTCCGATTTCTCTGGTTCGTTCCTTTACGCTCACAAAGGTGATATTCATAATTCCGATTGCACCGACAAAAAGTGCGAGGCCGGTGATGAATAACCCTGCGATCGACAACCCGGCTTTGACCGGCTCGATTGACGAACGAAGGGCCCTTTGTTCGTTAATGGCGAAATTGTCCTGCTGCTCAGGCCAAAGTCCTCGAATACGCCGAAAATCGCCGCGCAATTCCTCTTCTGCCTCTTTGATCCGGGTTTTATCTTTGACCTTCACCCTGATGGACGCGTTCTCCTGGTTGGATTTGAAATATTTGATATAGGACGCAAGAGGAATCACTACCTGCGAATCCCAACTGAATATTCCCATAAACGATCCCTGCCTGGCGAACAGGCCGATAATCCGGTATTCCTGATCACGAATCCGAATCACTCTGTTAATGGGATCTTCTCCGCTGAACAGTCCGCTCGCCACATCCTGTCCCACCACGCAGACGTTTCTTCCTCCCCGGCTTTCGAATTCGTTGATGAACCTTCCCTTTTGGCAGTCTGTCGCGGAGATGAAGGCGTATTCGTTCGTGGTTCCCATGGTGTACACATTGGAAACCTGTCGTTTTCCATAAATCACGGTCTGCATCGATGCAGGTGCGGCAACAGCTAACTCCAACAATGAATGAGAGTTCGCCTCGATCATCTCATTCAGACGATCTGCCGTTGACAGCTTGATATCGGGCCGATTTCGAAAACTCCAGTAATCGTCGATCGTGGTCCAAGGCCATTGTTCGACATACAGCACATCGTCCCCGAATCCTGACATGCTGCGATCAAACCCTTGATCGATGCCAGAGATCGCTGTGCCCATGAGCGTGACTGCGATAATTCCGATAGCCACGCCCAGCCCGGTGAGGACCGACCGTGTCCGGTTCGCCGCGATCTGCTGAACGGCGATCCTGAAGCCCTCTATCCACTCACTCGCAATCCTCATCGCTTTCGATCAATCCATCCCGCAGCCGCACTATTCTGCGTGCGCGGTTTGCGATGTTTTCTTCGTGAGTGACCACCACAATGGTATGACCATTCCCATACAGGTCTTCCAAGAGCGCCATGATCTCGTCGCCAGTCCTCGAATCAAGGTTCCCGGTCGGTTCGTCCGCCAGAATGATTGAGGGATTATTCACCAGAGCTCGGGCAATCGCCACTCGCTGGCGCTGGCCGCCAGAGAGTTCGTTCGGCCTGTGATACATCCTGTCACCCAGGCCTACCGCCTCCATGGCTTGTTCGGCTCGCAACCGCCGTTGGTCCGCTTTAACGTTAGCGTAAATCAAGGGAAGCTCCACATTTTCGAGGCCGGTCGAACGGGGAAGCAGGTTGAAGGTCTGAAAAACAAACCCGATTTCTCGATTGCGAATCTCGGCAAGTTCATCGTCACCCATGGTCGCGACGTCTCTTCCGTTGAATTCATACTTCCCGGTCGTCGGAGTGTCGAGACAGCCAAGCATGTTCATCAAGGTGGACTTCCCGCTTCCTGAGGGCCCCATCACCGCCAAGTACTCGTTGCGGTGAATCGAAAGGTCCACCCCCTTCAGCGCCCGGATGGTTGTGTACCCCATCTCGTATTCTTTGGTGATCCGCTCAATCTGAATTACCAGATCCCCCTTCGGTCGGATGACCCTCTCCTCTGTTACAATCCTGGCCTCATTTCGCATCTTTCGGGGTCTCGATTCTGATCTTTGAGCGGTCCTTCAGATCTTTATTGATTGCCGTGTAAGATCCCGAAACGACCTCGTCACCCTCTTTAATCCCGGACCGGATCTCGATAAAATTGTTGTCTGCAATTCCGGTCTGGACCGGAAACAGCTTTACGGTGTCCCCTTCCCTCAGAAATACGACTCGTTGAAGCTCTTTTCTTGCTTGTATTTCCAGGTCGCTCGAGTTCACCCCTGTTTGGTTTTCGCGATCCTTTTTGACCTGTTCGGCTGTTTTTCCACTCTGCCGGCTGCGAACGGTCACCGACTGGAGAGGCACCGCGACAGCGCGCGGCACAGTTCGCGTCTCGATTTCAACGCTTGTGCTCATCCCCGGCCGTAACTGCACCGGCGGATTTGGCACCTGGACCCGAACCTCAAAATTGGTGACCTCCTGTTGAGTGCCTTCGTTCTGCACGGTGGCAGTGCTCGCGATCTGTTTGACGGTCCCGTTCAACAGGACGCCTGGAAAGGCGTCTATCTTGACCCGCACTCGATCCCCTAAATCGACGTGTACCACATCGTTCTCGTTGACGTCCACACGGGCCTCCATCGATCCCATGTTCGCTACCCGCATTACCTCCGTCCCTGCGAAATCGCCGGTCGCAACGACCCGCTCCCCGACTTCGCTGCTCAACACACTGATCACGCCATCCATCGGCGAAAAGATCACGCATTTGCTCAAGAGGTCTTCGTTCTGGTCGAGATTGCTTTTTGCCACATCGATCTGGTGCAAAGAGGATTCATAGGATGCCTGAGAAACCTGCGCCTTGGTCTCCGCCGCTTTGAAATCGCTATCCGACAGAAGTTTCTTAGTAAACAGATCCTGAGCTCGCCGGAGGTCAAGGTTTTGGTTTAACATTTGGACTTTCCGCTGCAGACTGTCCGCTTGGGCCGCGTCCAAGGAAGCCTCTGCTTGTCTCACCCGGGCAATATAATTGGTGGGCTTAATTTTTATCAGCAGATCTCCTTTTTTGACCCGTTGTCCGATGATTACCGGCATTTCAATAATTTCGCCCGCCACCTCCGGAGAGATTTTTACTTCCACTTCCGGCCTGATCTTGCCGGTGGCGGAGACTAGCTCAGTGATATCACGGACGGCCACTTTTTCCGTGGTAACGGTGATCGGATCCGGGCCACGCCTCGCTAGATAAACTCCCGCTCCCAAGAGCACAGCTAAAACAGCCAGCAAGGCCGCGCGCCTTGACTTGAGACGTTTTCGTTTGGGCAAACCGGAAGTCGCAACAACCCGCTGATGCATTGTTAGCCGAGAGTATAGTGTTCAACGAGCACAAACGCGAGCGATTCAGGAGCGCCCCACCGGGCGCCGGTCGCGCGTGAAGATCGAGAAGAAACTCGCCCTCGGCAGACCTCGCTGTTTCAGAGAAGTTCAGGAGCCAGGAGTTGCAGGAGTTCAGGAGTTGCAAAAGCGCCAACGAAACTCCTGCCCGTGCATATTAATTCACCCCTTGCATTACGATCGAAGATTCTAACGGTCGCAGCTAATTTCGAGGCCGCATTTCTCAGAATAAAGAATCAAGTCAGGAGTTGCAGCAGCGCCAACAAGACTCCTGCTATTGCATTGTAGTTCATCCTTTAATTTAACCACGGCGCAGATTTCCACTCAGTTGCAGCCGACTCGCAGGCGGCATTTCTCCTTTCATAGGATTTTACTCCCTGTACTCCTGTACTTCTGCCAAATGCTTGCAGAGTTCCTGCGAAACGGTTAGTGAAGCGGAGATTCTCCTTTCCATGACTTTTGGTTTTTTAGGTTTCGGCAAAATGGCGTCCGCCCTGGCACAAGGCATGTTGCAGGCCGGAGTGTGCAAGTCCGAACAGATCCTGGTCATTAACCGGCACCCCGAAACCATCAAAAACGAGGTACAGCAGTACGGCCTCGTTCTGGCTGCTTCGACAAGGAGGCTGGTCCAGCAGACTGATACCATCGTCCTCGGCACAAAGCCTGCCGACTCGGTCCAGCTCCTTCGGGATGTCAGGCAAGATCTGGAAGGGAAACTGTTGATTTCGGTTGCCGCCGGGATCACCCTTGAAGCTTTGCAAGACGCGGCGGGCCATCGCACCCGAGTGATCCGGGCAATGCCAAATGCGCCTTCCCTGGTCAAACAGGGAGCGACGGCCTACTCCTTGGGAGACCACGCAACGGCTGGCGACGCTGAAGTCGCGGACAAATTGTTTTCCGCCGTCGGTTTAGTCTTTCGGGTCCGGGAAGCAGCTTTAAACGCCGTCACCGGCCTGAGCGGCAGCGGGCCAGCGTATGTCTTTATCTTTGTCGAAGCCCTCGCGGACGGCGGAGTGATGATGGGTTTGCCGAGGGAAGTGGCTCTCGAACTGGCGATTCAGACGGTGCTTGGATCAGCGCAAATGATCCGCGAAACGAGGATTCATCCCGCTGAATTAAGGGAAATGGTTGCCAGCCCGGGAGGCACTACGATGGCAGGGATCGAGACCCTGGAGGCCCGTGGCCTGCGTTATACCATCATGTCCGCGGTGCGCTCAGCTTCCGAGCGGGCACGCGAGCTGGGCAGGGACCGGTGACGGGAAACACGTGTCGGCGGGGCAGAGTGGGGTCGGCGGGTCGGCGTCCGGGGAAACGGATCGGCGGATCAGAGGGCAAAGACGGATCGGCGGGCAGAGGCGTACCGGCGTATCGGCATTCGGGGGGGACGTATCATCGGGGCGCTCGGGAGACGCGTCGGCGTCTGGACTTCCCAAACGCTGACACGCCGCCCGTGTTCCCCCTGCCTTCCCATTTCCCACAAACGCCTACCCGCCGCACTCCGACCCGCCGACACGCGTTGCCCCGGGTGATAGGGTAGACCGAGACTGACAAATCCCTCCATGCTTCCCTACGACGAGATCCTGCGTCAACTGCACCAAAAATCACTCTACCGGGAACTCAGGACCATCGAGGAGGTTCAAGGTCCTGCCGTTCGGATTGGTGATCGTATGCTTGTGAATTTTGCTTCCAACGATTACCTCGGACTCTCACAGCACCCGGCGGTGAAGGCTGCCGCAAAGGCAGCGATCGATCAATTCGGCGCTGGATCAGGCGCTTCTCGTCTGATCTCCGGCACAAATGAGGTCCACACCCATTTCGAAGAAGAAATTGCAGCATTCAAAAGGACCGAGCGAGCACTTCTGTTCGCCACCGGGTACGCGGCGGCGGTCGGTACAATCACCAGCCTGGTTGGTCCGGGCGATGTCGTCATCCTGGATAAACTCGGTCATGCGTGCCTGATCGATGGAGCGAAACTTTCGGGAGCATTCCTGCGAGTATTCCCGCACAACGACATGGCAAAGTTAAGGCACCACCTCGCCTGGGCCCGACGAACCTATCCTCACGGTAATGTGCTCATCGTAACCGAATCCATCTTCAGCATGGACGGCGATTTTGGGAAATTGGCAGAGATAACAGCCCTGAAGAGAGAATTCCACGCGCTGCTTTTCGTCGACGAAGCACACGCCACCGGAGTCATCGGTCTGCACGGCGAGGGATGGATCGCCGCCCTCGGTCTGACGCAACAGGTCGATGTTCAAATGGGAACGCTCAGCAAAGCGCTCGGTGCGAGTGGCGGCTTCATCTGTAGCTCAGAGATGCTGATTCAACTCCTCGTCAACAGGGCGCGCAGTTTTATCTATTCCACGGCCCTCCCGCCCGCTTCCGCTGCAGCCGCATCCGCCGCCCTCGCGATAATTCGAAGCGAAGAAGGGGCGATGTTGCGATCCCGCCTCAGGAGCAATGTTCTGGATCTTTACGCACAGCTCACGGCGACAGACCGGCAAGCTCCAGATCCAGCTGGTCCGATTGTTCCATTGGTCATCGGTGATGAGCAACAAACCCTGGAATTGGCCGAAATACTCTACCAAAGGGGATTATTAGCTCCTGCGATTCGCTACCCAACCGTGGCGAGGGGTGCCGCGCGGCTGCGGATCGCGCTGAATTCCTCGCACAGCATGGAGCAGATACAATCCCTATCACAAACTATAAATGCATTTCGATAATGGCAGCTGGCTGGCGCCGTGGATTCTTCCCAATGGCCCTCGAGTAGGGTAATTCTGAAAAAGGCGTGAAGTCGTCGCCGGTTTCCACTTAAATCCCCATGGGGATATGGTGAAGAATACAATCATTCACGGAGGTCGTAACATTAGAACTAATGCGTTTTGAAGGCGCTTCACAGATATGCTGACCTCAATCCGATCACGATTACTAGCGCTGGCGATACTGCTCTCCGGCGTGGGCACCAACTTTGCGGATATCTGCGAGGACTATGCCCGAGTGATCGATTCACATATCGCGATGCTCCGCGTGATCGAGAAACGAGCGAACGCCGTGACAGACTCGAAACAGGCTGTGGAAGTGATTAACCAGTACGTGGATGAGATGATTACCTGGCGCCGCCAAATGGCGCCGCTGGATCGCGCCGTTTTTGAAATGGATCAAGGCAACGTTGAAAACGCTCCACCCTTGTGCCAGAAGGCAATTGAACGTTTCAATTTTTTTGCCAAGGAAGATCTAGATCTTGCGGGAAAGCTAGGGGACCTGCTGGTCAGATACATCGGCGATCCCGCGGTAGTTTCTGCTTGGCGCCGGATGCAGGATCTACCGCGCCACTGAGGAAGAAAGGTATCGGCGGTTCGGCGTATCGGCGACTCGGCGTTCGGAGGAAGCGGATCGGCAGAGGCGCGCTGTCGCGCCATTCAATGGGACTCCCATCGGTTAGACTTGCTGAAACAGCAAAGGTCAGGTTAGTAGACCGAGTGAACAACAACTCTTAACGCCGAACCGCCCGAACCGTTTCTTCCTCAACGTCGAACCAGGATACCCCGACCCTTTTCTCCAGACATGCCGCCA
>JAFAKL010000014.1 GCA_019235445.1 Verrucomicrobiota bacterium
CCTCCGGATGCGCTCGAGCGCAACCCGGATCTGCTCGCGGATCCGTTCGCGACCGGCCAACTCTGGCGGAGGCTGCCAGCACCAGGAGCATAAGGGTTAGTTATCGCGTCCACGGAAGAGAATTATACACATCTTAGCGAGTTTATAAAATTCGGATAAATTGCATAAACTCGCTATAATGAATTCCATTCCCGAGGCCAACCAAGGTGATCTCGCTTGTAAACAAATCGCCCAGAGCCCGTTTGCCAACCCTACTCGCTTATTAAGTCGGAGCTCAATTTCCTCCTCTCCCCCGGCCCGAATGTGTGTGATTGATTCAACCCAAGCCAGGTAAGTCGAGCGAAGGGTATCATCTGCAATGGTTTCGAAAGTGAGACGATGATCCCGAGTCAACTTGTAGATCGGCAAAAGAAAGTCATTTCGCTCTTTGAACTTTTGGGACCAAGCGGAACGGGAATACGGACTAGGACAACGCCAAAGCCTTTTGCGGGCGAGGTAGCGTAGGCAGTGTGCCTGGCCAGATCAGGATTTTTCAGACTGCGACGCGCGATTTCCCGACGGACGCCTTCTTTCGGTACTTGGGCGGATAAGCTTGATCTGCTCGGCCAGGTAAGCGAGCGCTTGTCTGTTGCTTCGCAAAAGCGGAATGAGTTGCATGCGGGCTGCGTGATCGGCCCTGCCGGAAGCCAGTTCTGCCAAAGCGATTTTTTGTTCAGCCGATAATTCCTCGGCGCCGCGGGGCTCGACTTCTACAGCATGTTCCGCGAAAAATTGCCAAAGGGCCTTAAATTCCTCGGATGGTGATGTGAGGTTAGCTTTCATGGATAAATCTCGGCGGAGACTGGCAGATCGCCAGCAGGTCTGGCCATTCGACTTCGAAGTTGTCCTCTTTCTGTTTCTGGAAAGCCTCGGCCTTCTTGCGTAGCGCTGTAAGACCTTGATCCAGTCGGCGACTTACGGTAGACGCATCGCAGTCGAAAACCGCTGCCACATCTGCCTGGCTGACCCCTTGAAGATAAACTAAGCGGAGAAAAATGAGAGTGGTCGAATCAATTTCGGAGAACGCGTATTCGAGAGCTGCCGCTATCCGATGGATTACCTCCGGCTCCGCAGGGGCGGTGGCAGGACTCGCATTGTCACTGCGCTCTTCTTCGAATTGATCTGAAAGCGTGCTTGTCTTATGTCCTCTCGCACCGTCGAGGAATTTGTTCCAGCATGACGCCTTGAGCCATCCGATCAGTGGGCCGCTGCCTCTGTACAATTCCAGCAGGCAATTTGTGGAGGTGCGCGAAGAGCGTTGCCTTGCGCCAAAACAGTCTCCCAGGAAATCGGCCACAGCATCATCTGAGATACTTCCGGGAGGAGCGCCCCTGCTTATGAGATGATTCACTAGCAGGGGGCGCAAACTGTAGATCATTTTCGCGGCCCGTTCGTCGCCGGACAACGCCCGCCGCACGAGCGCGAGATCCTCGTCATGATCATTCATGGGAGGTAAATTCGGTCCATTCTCGCTCTGGGCAACACACTTCTACCTGGTGTACTGTTGCCGAAATAGCATGTTATTTTTGCGACGGTACACTAGACCGTTCTGCCTTGAACGCCAGGAAGGGCGGCTATCTTAATAAGCCGCCCTTCCAATTTTCTTTTCCACGCGACGCCTTAAGCGAAAACTTGGATCCAGAATCCGCAATCCGGACAGCGGAACCACTGAGGGTCGATTTCCATCCAACCTGTAAGTAACGCGTGACAATTTGGACAGGTAAAAGTGACCCTCGCTCCATGCGCCGATACCTCGTCCGTTGTTTCGGTCGTGTCTGCCTTCTTCACCCGTCCTTGCTTGCTCTCGTCGACTTGTTCACCCGGTTTTTGCAATTCAACTTTCATATCTGTTCAATCTGGTCTCTCTTAGTCTCTATATTTTGTTTATCAGACATTTTTTCAATCTCGTTGTCTGTCCAATCAGTAAGACGATCAAGCCAAAAGCTTCTGCAAGGAAAAGAGCAAGAAGAGTTTGTCAGCGTCAGGGCCAGAAGATCTGAAGGTTTACGATAATCGGGGACTGAGACGAGGCATTCGGTCACAGGTGAGACGCCATCGCTATTTTGCGACTCAGGGGCGCGTCCGCCGCAGTGGTTGGCATTACGCGTCGCAGATTTCTCAGTCGGGCGCCCGGGCGAGCAACCCGGGGCGGGGGCGCAATGGAACAGCTAGCTTAGCTTATAACTAGCATTCAGGCCGAAGTCTGTTGTGCGGCTTCGTTGTACAATCTTCGAAACAGGCCTTCCTGGCCTCTCAACTCTTGTGGAGTACCTGCCTGGATGATTTTACCGTCGTTTAGTACCAGGATGTGCTCACAGAACCTGGACTGCCATACGATGTCATGGTCAACCAGGACGGCAGTTCGACCGGTGCATGCCTGTTGCATCACGTCAATCAATGGATACTTCTCCAGCGGCCCCATCCCCGTCGTTGGTTCATCCAGTAAAAGCACTCGCGGATCCCGCAGCAAACATCGAGTCAGCGCGAAAAGTTTGCGCTGGCCGCCGGAGAGCCGGCCCCCGGCATCGAACTGTTGATCGAGAGGATGTTCACCGAACGTGTTTCTAAGGATTTCCCACAACCCGGTTTTTCCGCAAAGCCCGGCGATCTGGTCGTCGTCAGCCTGTGGATTCGCAATCCGAAAATTTTCTCTGATGGTGTCGTGGAAAAAACCCGGGAATTGTGACATCAGAACGATATTGGTACGCAGCGTTGCCAAACTGATCTGAGAGATGGGTTGACCGCCGAGCAGGATCTTTCCCCCCTGCGGCTCATAAAATCGAAGAGCCAGTCGAAAGAAGGTTGTCTTGCCCTGCCCGGGTCTCGCTACGAGTCCAATCCGCTGGCCGGCCGGAATTTCGAACGACACCCCGTCGAGCACGTTTCGCGCAGTCCCCGCCGGATAGCTGAATGTTACGTCAACCGCTGCCAGAGTTCCGTCGAGCTGATCCCCTTCCGCGGATTCTTCCGGCCGACTGACTCTCGGTTGGCGCGCCAGGATCGAAGCCACCAGAGCAAGTCCCGGCCACGTCATGCGAGCGGTCACAGAAAGCCCGGAAAATAGCTGAATGGAGCTCATAAACTGAGGGGTTATCAGGGCCAGGGCGACAACGCTCCCAGGGTTTCCTCCTTTGTCTGAGAAAACCAGGTAGACGGCAGTACCTAACAAAGCGGCAAGAACCAGTGTGCCGGGAGCCGAATTAAGCACGTTCAATTTTTCCATGATGGCATTCTGGTTCATTTTGGCGCGAAGCGACGCTGCGAGCAGATCGGCATGTTTTTTCCCGAAGGCGTTTTCGGCGCGAATGGCCTGAATTTCTTCGGAAGCCGTAATCGCGCCTCCGACTAGCGTGGCAAGCTGAAGATTGCTCTTTTGAACCGCAGACGATTCCCGCTGCAAAAATCGTCCCAGTGAATTGATGAGCAAGGGCGAAATAAGCGCAAACAGGCAAATAAACGAAAAAGAGATCCATGCGGTTCCGCCTCCACTCCCCTGGAGTTTCACTAACTGGTCGTAGAGAGTCCATCCAGCAATTATCACTCCTGATATCTGAAGAAGCGGATCCAGTAAGAGCTGACGGATTCCCAATTGGGCCTGGTTGCAGAACTGGTTCACCACCATGGTCAATCGGTCCGCGTCGTATTCGAAAAAGAATTCCGGCGACTGACGCAAGATCGCGTTGAAAGTATCAATCCGCATCGCATTCGTCATTTTTCCGTCGAGGAAGCTCGTCAAATACCGGAGCAAACCTGATATCACCACGAATGCCACCGAGAGGAGGAGCCAGACCAGATAAGTCCCTAGGAGTTTGCGCCGCAAACGTGCCGTTTTCGGTTGGCGGCTGGCTTGAGAAGCCGCGGCGTTGATTTTCTTCGGAGAAGGGGGACTTCCGGCGATGTTTGTTTGAGAATGACTAGCCTGCTCCTGCTGGAAAAAGTTGGTTAATTCGCTCAGATTCAGACCGACGGCAATCGGCAGCAGCGGGCGGCAGAGCACGGTCGCCAGAATGTAAATCGCCACCATCGACTTGTATCTGGTGATATAGCGCTTCCCCAAATCGAGGATAACTCTCGGTTTGAAGGGCTGGTCATCTGGTGGGTTTGCCTTGGAATGGAGCGTGCTCTTTAGATCCGCTTGCCGCACAATTTTAATCCTGGGCTTTCCGGTCCTGGACGCGAAGTCCACCCCGGGCAGATTCCGCTCTTTTCTACTGCGCTTCCGGCGGCGGTTTTTCCCCGAGAGCCACCTTCTGAGAAATCTTCTGACCCTCGCGGTAGATATCCATTTCAACCGTTTTGCCCGGCGGCAAGAAAATGATACTACGTTCAAGTTCCACGCTGGTTTTGACCGAGCTGCCCTCCAGTGCAGTGATCACGTCCTTCGGCCGTAAACCTGCTTTTACCGCGGGACCGTCCCGCACCAGACCAACGATAATGACACCCTTGACGTTTTCTGGGATGGAAAACATGGCGGCCAAACCAGGAGTGAGCGTTTGCAATTCCGCGCCTAAATAAGCGCGCCGGATTTTTCCTTCCTTTTTGAGGCCTTCCATGACGCTGTTCGCAAGCGGGGCCGCAATCGCGAAGTTTACTCCTGAAGGAGTCGGTTCCTGTTTTCTGCTGTCCATGTTAGGATCAACATAAAACCTCGTGTTAATCCCGAGCAGGTCGCCATTGAGATTGACCAGGGCACCGCCGGAGTTGCCATGATTGATGGCCGCGTCCGTTTGAATATAATCTTCGAACTCCTCCGTTGAAAGCGGCCGGTCGATTGCACTGACGATTCCCAGCGAAACGGATTGGCCCAAGCCAAAGGCATTGCCAATTGCTAGTACCGCATCGCCTACCCGGTAGGAGCTGGCCTCAGCGAAATGCAATGCGGGCAAATTTGTTTCAGATATTTTGATCAGGGCAAGGTCGGTTTCCGGATCGGTCCCGATGAGCGTCGCGGTATAATCCTTCGCGACATCCTCCCGGCTCACGATAATCCCGGAAGCCCCGTCCACTACGTGGTTATTCGTAATGATATAACCATCCGGGGAAACGATGACTCCGGAGCCTTGGCTGCCACCCACAATTTCGGATTGATCCGGGCTGCCAGGTCTGGCAGAAGAATCCGTATTGGTTTCGGTAGAACGTTTCGTCACAGTGATTGAGACGACGGAAGGCGCGACCCTCGCGACAAGATCTGCTACTCCCGGAGCCTGCTTCGGATTCGTGGTTTGCCCGAACCCGAACTCGCCTGCAGCGAGGATGGCAAAAGCGGTCAGTATTATCGTCACTCGAGGCGACGGGTGGACCCTGCGAAAATTCATAGTCGTTGACGAGATCTGACTAGGTCAGATGGGCGCCTTGGTTGACAAGAAACTTTGCGGCAAAACCTCCACCCGGATGAAAATGAAGCCCGGTGTAAAAAATTCCGTCTTCCTCCGAAACTGCGGTGCCGTACAATAAGTCAGAATGCGGCCCATATTGACCGTCCTCGCGGAGCACAAAATGCCGCGCAGAGACTTCATCGCCAGCGTTCGCCACTGGAGGAACTGAACCGGTTGGAGGAATCAAACCGGTATAGGGAACAATCGGCAGATGCCCAAGCTCTTTGATTCGTTCCGGAGATACTCTGTGCTGCTTCGCCAGCGCTTCAGGGAATTCGTAGACAAATCCGTCCAAGCCGGTTAAGAAAACTGAGCCGAGAGGCTCCGGATATACTTTGATGCTCATTACGATGGTGAGTTAGGTTGTTACTAGAGACGAAACAGTTTATGCGTTTTTGCAGATTTTCTTGGCCTCGTGGCGGAGGGTTACGCTCGGGTGGAAGTCTAAAATTGCCTCGCCGCGACCTCGGGCAAAGCCGTCCGCCGCTTGTTTTTTGCATTTTCTGCAGAAACATTGCAAGAAGCGGGAATATATCCGTCGTGACACGATGAAGATTAATAAGCTCTTTAAGCCAGAACCCAGGTTTTAAAAGGATTTTCTACCGTCTCCTGGATCAGCCATCACAGTAAAATATGCGATTTAGCCTCTTGCCCGATCCCCGGTTCCGGAAGCATTTCTCTGCTTTGACAGATCGGCTCGACAAAGCCGCCCGACTGATCACCCGAGAAACGTTCAGTGACTTCGCCGACGATCTGATGACAACTGTCCTGGAGGACGGTTTCGCCGCCGCGGGAGCTGATGAAGGGACGCTTTGGCTAGTTAATACCGCCCGGCGTGAGTTGGACGCCGTCTTCAACAATGGACCCATGGTTAACAAAATGCGCGAATTGAGCCAGACATTAGATCGCGGCCTGATCAGCATGGTTTTTTCCACCGGCCAACCGTTCTGTGAAAATGACATCGAGCAGAATCCCGAGCATGACAAAACCGTCGATCGCCAGATCGGCTCTCCGACCACCGCGATGATCGCTGTTCCATTCTACTTTGCCCAGGAATGCCGCGGGATCGTTTCCTGCGTTCATTTAGCAAAGCAGCCCGGATCCGCTCCGACTCAGAGGGCTTTCGACATGGAATCGATGAGGGAAGTCAGCAGGGCGGCTTCACTGTTGACGCGGCTCTTCGATTTTAAGCTGATTTCTCGGATCATCGGCTACGGCCATAACTGAGGCGCTCATCCGTGGAGACTTGGATTTCTTTGCAGCAGGCGAGAGAAGCGATCATCTCCGGAACAGGAAAAGGGGTCAGAATCGCGATTCTGGACAGTGGGATCGAGATCTCTCACCCCGGTCTGAATGGATTGACGCTGTCGGACGATCTGGCCTTCCTATCGGAGGGAAACACCGTACAGGTGCACCCAGGCGCGGGCACCGATGTGAACGGGCATGGCACTGGAATTGCCGGCATTATCCACACGCTCGCACCGAAGGCCGAGATAGGGAGTTTTCGCGTCTTGCGCATGGGCCTGTTTGATCTCACCTCCAAACGTGACATCATCCAAAGAGCCGCTTTTGAGGCGATAGATCGACAGTACCAGATCCTGAATTGCAGCTTTGGCTGCAGGGGTGAAAAGGATTTTATCATGGAATTCAAGGATTGGGTGGATGAGTCGTACGTCAAAGGGGTGCACGTCATCAGCGCATGCAGCAACAGGGATTTCACGGAACGAGAATGGCCCGCTTATTTCCCTACGGTGGTGACAGTGGACAAGATGGACATTGACCAGATGGATCGATTTTTTTACCGGCCCGGCAACCTGGTAGAATTTGTCGCCAAGGGTCAATATTCTGAATTGTTGTGTCTGGATGGTAAAAAGAAAAATGGGTTCGGGACGAGTTTCGCTGCGCCCGTCGCCACAGCGCTTCTGGCCAGACTGATCTCTGTGTACCCTGGTCTTTCGCCTCTCGCGGCAAAGGAATTGCTTCGCCTGGTCGCGGAACCATGGTCCAAGACTCCAAAGGGGCGGAGCGAGCGATCGCGGCGTTCCGAAGTTCCGCCGTAGGCGGGCGGCCCGCTTTGCTTTTGAACACTCCCGCGAAGCGGTGTATCTGTTCGATGGAAAATTCAAAGCTCAAGCCCTTAACCTTCTGGCAGGATCTCAGACTTGCCTGGAGCTTTCATGCATTCTTTCTTCCCTTTCTGCTTCCGGCGGCATGCCTCCTGTTATTGGCGCTGGCGCAGGCTAATCTACTGTATGGGTCGACCGCTGCCGGTCAGCGCATCATCGACACGCTGAGCTCCCATTGGAGCGGAGCGGGGTCGGCCATGTCGGCGCCGACGCGAATCCTCGGATTCACTTTGCAAATCCAATCGCCCTTTGCCTTGGCCATTCTCATGGCCATCTTGCTCTTGCTCGCGGCAGTGCTGGGTATCGGTACCGAACAACTACGCATCGGGTTGAGCCAAAAGTTTCGGCTACGTATCCAGACCGAACTTCTGCAAGCACTTACCGGCGAATCGGGTGAGACCCGCGTTCAACGTCAAACCGGCGAAATGACCAAGACTTTCATGACGGACGCCGCCGGTCTGAGCGCTCTACTGATCTTTGGCGTCTTAGGTGTCTTCGAAAATGGGGTGAAAGGAGTGACTTACGCCATCGGTCTATGGAATATTCCGGACGGTTGGAAAATCTTAGTCATCATCGTGCCGGTTGCGATCGTATTTCAGACCTTGGTGAATCGGGTGTTTTCCGGTGCGGAACGAACCGCGAACGTACAAAGCGACACCGTGAACCGGCAAGCTTCCGCGCGTATTGTCCGGTTTTTCGAGCTGGTTGGGCGCCTGGTCTACTTTGGAGGCGAGCAACAGGAGTCGGCGGAAATCCTTCGGCTCTCCAGAGAGGCAGGAAAGGCGAATCGAAGATTCAGTTTAATTTCTTCGGCCCGCGGGGCCACGGCTGGGATCGTGACGAGTCTATCGTTGCCTTTGATCGTGATGGTGCTCGTGCAGGGAGTCGTGCCGGTCACGCCCGGGAGCATTGTTCAGGCGCAGAGTTTGCTCGGCTTGCTCCTGATGAGTATCTCTACTCTGGCCGCAGCGCCGCTCATGATCGCCGGATCAAGTCCGGGCATGCGGCAGATCCGAAAGGTGCTCGATATTCCTAAGCCGGGTCCGCGGCCCGCTGAGTTGCCCGAGGTCACAAGTCGTCCCGGTCCAGCCTCTCTCAGCGTGAAGAATGTGACCTTCAGCTACTCCGGCGGAAGCAAACCCGTGCTCCGCGGTCTGAGCTTTGATATTCCCGCCGGAGCGGTGGTGGGGCTGACCGGGAGATCCGGTTGTGGCAAAAGCACCCTCGGTAAGCTGCTGAACGGCGACCTGATCCCGGGCGCCGGGAGCATTTGCGTGGATGAGACGGATATCACCGGTTGGCATCTCATCTGGAAGCGGGAGCTCGTCGGGTATCTCCCCACCGGGTTTGAGTTCCTCGATGGTACGCTCGAGGAAAACATCCTGATCGGCAGGAGCCGTTCCCGGATAGACCATTTCGATGAAGCGTTACGGCTCTCCGGGGTGGCAAAGTTTCTGGAGGAAGACGGCATTACACTCCAACATTCTATTCGCAGCCTGAGCGGAGAGGGGTATCTCTCGTTCGGTCAACGCCGGCGCGTGGGCATCGCTCAACTTCTTTGCGGGAAACAACGCCTCCTGGTCCTTGACGAACCAGGTTCCAGCCTGGATCCGGAAACGATGTTGACCATCGCTGCTAACCTCCGGGAAGCGGTCAGAGGCAGAACAACTCTCCTTATCACGCATGATCCCGACGTTTTTGTTACCGATTTTAACCTGTTCATAAAAAACGGTGTGATTGCAGATATCGGACCTCATGAAGTCCTCATGATGAGAAATCAGGACTATTTTGATTTGTTGAACAAAAATAGGAAGGAACGCAGCGAGCGAGCCCGGAAGGCCTGAAAACCGACCTGACAAAGAGAGCCTTTGGAGCCTCAGGCTCACGGTATGACCGTCACCCAATTGATTTGTGAAAAACCAGGGCGAGCGATTGAGACATATCGAAATTACATAACCGCTGTTCGGCGACAGTACACTAGTACTAGTACTAGTCCTACCCGCGTGAGGATGGGTCAGGAAAACGTACCGCAGTTCAAGCCCATTCTTGGCCAGATAATCCAGGTACCCCTCTACATGCCGTTCTGGATCGACGACAACGGCTTCGCCTCCCGATGCGATGGCGTAAGAAGCGTGCGCGAGCCCCGGAACAAAAAA
>JAFAKL010000133.1 GCA_019235445.1 Verrucomicrobiota bacterium
GGACTTCCTTTCCCGCTCGCTGGTGAAGGTCGATCCGAAGGAGTTGCACGACTTGCACCTGATCATTTCGAGTATCAGCCGCCCGGAACACTTGACCCTTTTCGAACTTGGCATCGCCAGGAAGGTGGATTTTTCTTTTGCCGGCCCACAAAGTCTGCGGCTTGCCAAGTTACTGGAAGACGGCAGGATCGAAATCGGAGCGATCCATACCTACGTCGAACTGTACGCCAGGTTGCTCATCGACCTCATCCCGGACGTGGTCCTGGTGTGTGCTGAACAGGCCGACGAGGAAGGCAACCTTTATACCGGACCTAACACGGAAGATACGCCTGTAATCGTCGAGGCGGCGGCCTTTCACGACGGCATCGTTGTCGCGCAGGTCAATGAGATCACCGGCAAACTGCCGCGCGTCGATATTCCCGGCTCATGGGTGGATGCGGTCGTGCAGGCTGACCGTTCGTTCGCGGTAGAGCCATTGTTTACCCGGGATCCACGCCAGATCAACGATCTGCAAATCCTGATCGGGATGATGGTGATTCGGGGGATCTACGAACGCCATGGAGTCCAAGCCCTCAATCATGGAATTGGTTTCGGCACAGCCGCCATCGAACTGCTTCTGCCCACCTATGGCGAATCGATGGGCTTAAAGGGAAAGATCTGCCAGCACTGGGCCCTGAACCCGCATCCGACGCTCATTCCGGCCATCGAAAGCGGTTGGGTCAAGAGCGTTCACTCTTTTGGCAGCGAGGTCGGCATGGACGACTACACGGCGGCGCGCCCTGACGTTTTCTTCACCGGGAGAGACGGAAGACTCCGCTCTAACCGTGTCCTCTGCCAGCTCGCCGGACAATATGCCATCGATGCCTTCGTCGGATCGACCCTGCAGATGGATGCGGAGGCCAACTCTTCCACGGTAACCAAAGGGCGTCTGGCCGGTTTTGGAGGGGCTCCCAATATGGGGCACGACCCCCACGGCAGGCGACACAGTTCACCGGCATGGCTGGATCTGATCGTCTCGCAAAGCCCGCTCGCCCGGGGCCGCAAGCTGGTCGTGCAAACCGTTGAAACCTTTAGCAGCGGAAATTCTCCCGCCTTTGTTGAAACTTTGGATGCCATCGAGGTCGGCCGCAAAGCAGGCATGCCGCTGGCCCCGGTTATGATCTATGGCGACGACGTGACCCACGTAGTGACCGAAGAAGGCATCGCCTACCTATACAAAGCCGAGAGCCAGGAGGAGCGCCGGCGCGCGCTCGCGGCGGTAGCCGGCGTGACCCCGATTGGTTTGAAGGCTAAACCTGAGGAGACCGCTGCTCTGCGCAGGAAGGGGATCGTTGCTTACCCGGAGGACGTGGGCGTGCATCGTCTTCAGGCCAGCCGTTCGCTGCTCGCCGCGCGCAGCATGGAAGATCTGGTGGCGTGGTCCGGCGGCCTCTACACGCCTCCACCGCGATTCAGAAGCTGGTAATGAAAGAGTTTTGCCTATCGACTCCCGCCGGCCAGCCGGCCGCAGCCGAACTACCCGATGCGGAACGTTCCGCGCTGCTGGGCGCTCTGGCAAGGCAGGCGCTGGTCGCGGAGGCGGAGCTTACACCCAAGCCGGGCCTGGTTGATCGGCGCGGGTCGGGCGCGCATAGCGACTTATGGCTCGATGTAATGAGACGCTCGGCGCTGGCAATCGAACCGTTCATTAGCAGGATGGCTTTCCAGTCCGCGAACGAGCGTCCGAGTGCGAGTCTGCGGGCAAAACTCGCTGCGACTGGACGAGCGGCAGAGCGTGCCATGTTGCGGGTTTCAAGGGGCTGCAACACACATAAGGGAGCTATCTGGACTCTGGGCTTGCTCGCCGCATCCGCTGCCACAACCCAATCTGGTCTGGATGCCTTCGATATCGCGAGCACGGCCGGAGTCATCGCGTCGTTCGAAGATTCACAAATTCCCAAGCTGGTCTCGCATGGGCAGATAGTCGCTCAAGAATTTGGCGTAACAGGCGCGCGCGGTGAAGCCAGGCAGGGATTCCCGCATATCATTGGCGTGGGATTGCCAATGCTTCGAGCAAGACGAGATAACCGTGTTCCTGAGCAAATTGCGCGTCTCGATGCGCTGCTGAGTATCATGGCCGAGCTCGATGATACCTGTCTGCTCTACCGCGGCGGCGAAGCGGCGCTTCGCGCAGCAAAAAATGGCGCTTCGGCCGTGATCCGTACCGGAGGCGCCGGTTTCCCAGCCGGCAGAGAACGCCTGCGCGCGATGGACCGGCTCTTTCTTGAGTTGGGCGTCTCGCCTGGCGGAAGCGCGGATTTGTTAGCAGGAACGTTGTTTCTCGACGCCGTCGAACGCGGTGAACACGAAATACAACCAGATGAAAGCATGTTGGAGGAAGATTGTGGAACAGTTCGAATTTAACTATCCGGCAAAGCGTAAAGTGCCGAAAAAATCGCACGTGGGGGTCGTAGGCTCCGGTGATCTCGAAGTGTTGCTTGAGCCGGCAGAAGGTCCGGAAGCTGCGGTGCGCATCAGGACCAGCGCCGAAGGTTTCAAAACCACCTGGAGAGCCGTGCTGGACCGTTTTTTTAGCCAGTATGACGGTGCAGCTCGCATTGAGATCAACGATGCGGGAGCCACTCCTGGCAGTGTGCTCCTGCGACTTCAACAGGCGGTGGAGGCCAGTGAACGATGAGCGATACCAGCTTTTCACGAGAATATCTCCAGCGGCGCAGCTTTATCGAATTGAGCGCGCGCGATCGCGCAAAATGCCTCTTCGATTCCGGAACAGAGCGTGAATTGGCCGGCTCCTTCGATCGGATTGAATCACCATGGCTTCCGATGCAGGACGTCACACCTCAAGCGGACGACGGCTGCATTGTGATGCGAGGAACGATAAAAGGGCGGCAGGCAGTGGTTATCGCTATCGCGGGGGCTTTTCAAGGAGGAAGCATCGGCGAGGTTTCGGGAGCCAAACTCACTGCAGCGCTCGACCTGGCTTGTCTTGACAACGAAAAGGGTATTCCTACCAGCGCGGTCTTGCTCCTGGAAACGGGCGGTGTTCGCCTGCAGGAGGCTAACCTCGGGTTGGCAGCCGTGGCGGAAATTATCTCGTCCATCGTTGCCTTGCGCCAACACGCCCCTGTCATCGCTGTGATCGCCGGAACAGTTGGCTGCTTCGGAGGTATGTCGATGGCCGCCGGCGTCTCCAGTTATGTCGTGATGACCCGCGAAGGGCGTCTTGGACTCAATGGCCCGGAGGTCATTGAGCAGGAGTCAGGGGTGGAAGAGTTCGATGCGAGCGACCGTACACTGATCTGGTCCATTGCCGGCGGCCAACAACGGTATGACCAGGGTCTGTCAGACGTTCTGGTCGATGACGACGCCGACAAGATGGCCAAAACGATCCAGGAATTGATTGCCAAGGGAGTGCCGGCGGTTCACCGGAGCGAACAGGTGGACCTGTACCGTTCGCGTGTCGCTGCGCTCGATCCCTCCAGGCAATGGGACCCGGAAGAGCTCCATTCCTGGGCAAGTAAAAAGAAGGAAAAAAACCTATGAGCGAATTTACCGGAATTCGAGGAAGGGCATGGTTCAAGGCACTCACAGGCCAGGAATCGTCCATTCAAGGCGATCCGCCTTCGGTACTGACCACCGACGCTCTGATCGGTGATGACAAGGGGCGATTCCTCTGTGTTGTTCCCGATCCGGGTGGTCGGTTCCCCTGCGCCCGGCGTGGCGAGGTCGGCCTTGAAGAAGCATATACCCTGGCCGCGCGCGTCAGGGAGGTGACGAACGCCGACAAGGATGGCAAGAAACGCCCGATCATTGCGATCGTCGATCTGAAAAGCCAAGCCTACGGCAGGCGGGAGGAAATTGCGGGCATTCATCTGGCCGCCGCCGCCGCCGCAGACGCGTACGCGACCGCCCGTTTCGCCGGTCACCCCATTGTCGCGCTCATCGTTGGGCAGGCGATCTCCGGTGGATTTCTCACCCACGGCTACCAGGCCAATCGTCTTCTTGCTTTCGACGACGACGGAGTATTGATCCACGCGATGCACAAGGAGGCTGCTGCACGGGTCACGCGGCGAACGGTCGCTCAATTGGACAAGCTCGCTGAAACCGTCCCACCCTTATCGTACGATGTTCGGGATTATGCCAAACTCGGCCTGCTCTATAAGCTGCTTCAGGTGGCCAATCCGCAAAACCCAGGCGCCTCAGACATCTCCCTGGTCCGCGGCGAACTGATCGCGGCTATTCAAGACGCACGCAAGGGTTCGCGCGATCTTCGCACTCGCCTCGATTCCGAAGGCGCGCGCAGCGCACGAAAGGCTTCCCGGTTGGCACGAGCGCGGCTGGAGGAGCAGTGGAAAGAGCAGGCTTTCACCACCGCTTCTTCTTACTAATCTAAGATCCGGGAGCATCTAAACCACCTGGATTAGATACACTCCGCTGAAACTCGGACTCAATCTCGAAAATGACCTCCACCACGACAGGTGTGCCGATGGGCAGACTTTGAACACCGTAGACGATCCGTGCATGACCGTTTTCGGTGCCGAAGAGCTGAACGAACAGATCCGATGCGCCGTCAGCGACAGCGGCGTGATCGACGAACTGCTCCGTCGTGGCCAGAACAACACTCAGCTTGACCAGCTTCTTTACGCGATCCAGGTCGCCCAGATGCTGCTGCGCGACTGCCAAGGCGTTCATCGCCGCAACCCGCACCGCCTCATGGCCTTGCTCGACAGAGAGGTTTTCGCCGAGACGGCCGGTGACGGAGAGTTTGCGATCCACCACCGGAAGGATCCCGCTCAGAAAGAGAAGCGGGCCGGCCTCAGAAGCCTCGACATAGGCTCCCAGAGGAGTTGGCGTCCTCGGCAGCACGAGGCCCAGTTCGCGCACACGCGAACCCGGCTTGGTGGCAGTGGACTTATTAGCGTCCGGCATGGACCCCTCCGTCCACTCGGATGTTTTCGCCCGTTACGAAGGTGGCGTTCTGGAGATAGAGCACCGCGCCGACGACGTCAGAAATTTCACCCATCCGAGCGAGGGGATGAAACTTCGCCAGCGCCGCATGATTCCCCTTGGCGTGCATCGGCGTGTTGATGACGCCGGGCGATACCGTGTTGAACCGGATGTTGTTCGCCGCGTACTCCAGCGCCAACGCCTTACTCACAGCCGGCATCGGCGACTTCGACAGCACCGCCAGAAGTGCGGGCGCGTTGCCGCTTGGTTGATCCGCGAGGACCGCCGAGATGTCCACCACATGCCCCGAATTTTGCTCCTTCATCGGCGGAATCACCTGCTGCGTCATGTAGAATAAGCTGGCGACGTTAGTGTTCATCACCAGATCGTAGTCCGCTTCGGTGTAATCGGTGAACGGCTTCGCAATGAAAACTCCGGCATTGTTGACCAGCAGATCAATACGGCCGAAATGCTTGAGGGCTGCGTCCACCACTTTTAGGGCGGTTTCCTTCTTGCCAGCGTCTCCATCCACGAGGACGAGATCGGGCGAAGAATGGAGGTCCTTCGACTTGCTGATCGTGCGGGAGGTGGCGACGACACGCCAGCCCCGTTCGAGCAGCGCCTGGGTGAGGCCCAGGCCGATTCCGCTGGAAGCGCCGGTGACGATGGCGACGGGCTGTTGAGGATTATGGTTGATCATAGGATGTCTTTTTGGTTGGTGGGCACAGTTCAGTTCAGGTGAAATCAAGTCCGTTTCAGTAGATAGATTGTTTTCACGTTCGCCTCTCTGCCATGGCAGTCAAAGGCCGAAGCGTGAAACTCTATTGGACCTTGGTCCAAGCAGGCTACGAAGTGTGGCCGAAGACTCCGAATCAGGGCCCTACGACCGTGGTCCAATAGAATAGAATAGAATAGGACTGCCGAGGACGAAAACGATTGGGAGCACTGGGCATAGGGATATCCCGATGACAGTCCAGGCGATCAAAGCTGGTGCGATCGAGTTTCTGATCAAACCATCCCGTGAACAGGATCTTCTGGACGCCATAGGTCGGGCAATCAATTTCGCCCGCGCGGCCCCCGTACAGCGGGCAAAGCTGGCAGACTTACGCGGGCGACATCAGGCGCTTACGGCAAACGAGCGTAAAGTGATGGCTCATGTCGTCACGGGGCTGGTTAACAAGCAAATCGCCCACGAGCTGGGCACCACGGAAAAAACCATCAAGGTTCGTCGCGGTCACATCATGCAAAAGTTGCAGGCGAGTGCTTTGGCTGACCTTGTCGGGAAGGCTAAGAAATTGGGGCTCTTCGGCCATACGTCATAGCCTGGCCTTTATCGAATCGGACGAGGATACAGCAGACCGCCACGAATCCACAGCTCATTGAGGCCGCGCGGTATGGCAAGTGCAGAATCCGCACCAAGGTCACGCTTAAACACCTGGCCGTAGTTTCCGACGGCCTTGATCACCCGCTCTCCCCAGCGATTGTCCAGGCCCACTGCAATTCCGATTCCGGGTGTCACGCCCAGCAGATATCGAATCTCCGGGTCGTTAACAGTCATCATGACGTCAATGTTGTCGCTGGTGATACCGAGATACTCAGCCTCGATCAGCAACGAGATCGTCGCGTTCAGCAACGTCAACCAATGCAAATCTCCGGATCGCGCCACCGCGCTGACCGGTTCCATGCCAATCACTTCGGGCAGGATCACAGCGCTGCCAACCTCTTCGCGGTTAGCCGCTCGCAGGCGCGCCAACTCCGTTTCTTCCGCGCTCACCGCATTTACCCGCCCCGACAAAAACGCCGATTCCATTTCGTCCCACTCCTGAAAAGGAAAGACCATCAGCTGCCAGCCAGCCCGGCGGAAGTAATTCCGCAGTTGCTCTTCGTTGGCCATCTCGAAATTCTGTTCGTTGACATAACCGGGTTGGACCGCAATCGGTTTGTTCCGCAACTCAGCCGCCGCTGTGATCCCTGACTCCTTCCTCACCATGATCTTCTGCAAATTAAAGAAAAAGGCCTCTGATGCCGCCAATCCGAGGTTCGCGAGCTTTGACAGCGCCATCGGTTCGACCGGCAAATACACATCCGTGTCGCCCTTTAACAGCTTCTCGGGGCCGCTCTTACGGTCTGCGATGACAAAGCTAACTTTGCTGGGATCTCCTAGGACAGCCGCCGCGAGGGCCTTGATCAAATCTACCGACAGCCCCTTCCAAGTGGTGCCGGTTGGTAAATCAGCTAACCCAGCCCGAACGTTGACGCCGCACACTACTCGGCCGGCGTTTTTGACTCGATTGACGGTCTCCTGCGCGCCAGCGCTGTGGGCAAGGCTTCCCGCCACAAGGATCGCACCTAACAACAACACCAGCTCGATTCTATTCTCGCCGCACTGGTCCGCTCTCATGGGTGGTACACCTATATGGCGCCCGCTGTCCCGCCAGCAACAGTCGTCGCATTCCGATCGAAGCTCGAATCGATGATGGCCACCACAGGACATAAATCCTCTGGCAATGTGGGGCAGTTCTCGGGCCATCTCCCGGGTAAGCCGGACGAAATGTTCCGCAAAATCCGTGAGACCTGCAAGGATGATCCAGTCACTCCGATGTTGCTCGAGGGCGATGAAGATGAGGCGATTATCGTATGTTTCCTTATCTTTGACCCGAAAAGCTGAGCTCGGTATACTAAACAAGACTCAAATTGAAGCTTCCAGATGTGAGTTTCTTGATAAAATTCAATGGACGTGAGCCAATTACACTACTTGCCGCTTGGTCTCCCATTCTTCTCCATCCTGGTAGGAGTTTTCGTCTTTTTACTTGTGCTGCTGGAGCTGGGAGCCCTACGTTATGCCTACATGCGCATCGGCCTGAGCGCCGGCGGCGCGATGCTCGTGTTGCTTAGCTCATTGCTTGGCAGCTATTTCAACATCCCGCTTTCCGAATTGCCAGAGCGGCACATCTTGTCCGGGCAGGAGATTTCCTACTTTGGGATGCGCTACGTGATTCCGGTCGTGATCGCGTGGCCCGGAACTGTTGTCGCTGTCAATGTGGGGGGCGCACTTATCCCGACGCTGATGTCGCTCTATCTTTTCATCAGGTATGATTTGTGGATCCGGGGCGTTTTGGCGATCGCCTGCGTCGCCGCGTTATGCCATTCACTGGCCCGTCCTGTCCCAGGACTAGGTATTGCGCTGCCGGTCTTTGTTCCTGCGATCGCCAGCGCACTTGTGGCATTACTGCTTTCGCTGCGGTACGCCGCTCCGTTGGCTTACATCGGCGGTAGCGTCGGCACTCTTGTCGGAGCGGACCTGTTAAATCTCGGCAAAGTGCAGGGGCTTGGGGCGCCGGTGGTTTCCATCGGCGGAGCAGGCACATTTGATGGAATCTTTCTCACAGGTGTCCTGGCGGTGCTCATCGCGAGCTTCTCGACTCCGGGCTCGCCTCGGAGATCCGGCGCCGCCCGGCGTTGGTGAGACGCGTGCCCGGCCTATCCGGGATTCTCAATCAGCGCTGAGACAGGGATGCGTCCGGTCGGGGCCGCCCCGTCCATATTTTGACTCGTTAACGAGATTCGCGGGCGAAGCTGATAGCGGATGTACCTGGAGAGCCTGAATGCTCAGACCGATCTTCTACAGTTAGCGGCATGCTCTTTTAGGAAAATCAAGTACTGGAGCGGCTTTGCGAACGATTTCTGGCCGCTAACTTCAAAATGTAGTGCCAATAAATTAAATTATTTCTCTTTTGTATTGCTTGCTTGCTAGCTCTGTGGCTTTTGTTTGTAGAGCTAAGCTGCAAACATGTTTTTTCGAGTCAAACCCGTCGGCTCCTACCGATATCTCCAGATTGTCCACAGTGTGCGCGAAGGTCAGAAGGTGCGCCAGCAGGTGTTCGCAACCCTCGGCCGGCTC
>JAFAKL010000189.1 GCA_019235445.1 Verrucomicrobiota bacterium
GTGCGATACCGCGACCGACGATGCAATTTTTCGAGGGCTCGCCGCCAAAGCCCAATTGATTTTCCTGGCTCCTTGCTGCCATAAGGAACTCCGCCCCCAACTGAAGCCACCGGACCAAATCATTCCTTTGTTCAGGCATGGCATCCAGGTAGACCGCATGGCTGAAACCATTACCGATGCGCTCAGATGCATGTACCTCGAGGCCAGTGGTTACTCTGCCTCCATTCAGGAGTTCATCGCCATGGAACATACAAAGAAAAATCTCCTGATCAGCGCCTCAAGGAACCCTGTGGCGGTTGACCAGAACCGTCTTTTCAGGAAGGCGGCAGATTTGCAGGCACTTTTCGGAATCACTCATCAGCGCCTGGCCGATCTCCTCAGCGGAGATCGAAGAGTTTGAAGTTCGTCCTATTTTCGCCTTCGATGATGAGCGCCGGGCGATCAGATTTGGTAGCTCCAAAGACTCAACACAAATTGACAGCAATAAATCGAAAAAAAACGATTCCGTTCGCTTGACATATAAACCACGGCCCTGCTAATCCTTAAAAACTTCACACTCACCCGGAAAGGTTTCCCCCGATGCGCTCCCAGACACACTCCCTTAGGCGAAATGCCGTCCGATGGTTCGGTTCACTCCTGATAGCTTCTTTGATTGTTCCCAACGTTTTTGGCGCCGGTGCTACGATCCGTTTTGCCGCCGACTCAAGTGGTACCGGGGGCGCTTTCATCAAAAAGGCTTGTGATGCGTGGGCCCAGAAAACCGGAAACAAAGTTGAAATCATCAGCCGTCCCACAGACGCTTCTGCGACGCTGCAGCAGTATCAGCAGTATTGGGCGGCGAAGAGTCCTGATGTAGATGCCTATCAGATCGATGTGATCTGGCAAGGCATCGCCGCACCGCACGCGGTGGACTTGAAAAAGTATTTCAAGGACGACGAGGTAAAGGCGTTTTTTCCGCGCATCGTTGCGAACAACACGGTGAACGGAAAACTGGTCTCCGTTCCCTGGTTCACCGACGCCGGCGTTCTGTATTATCGAACAGATTTGCTGGAAAAGTACGGTTATAAGGAACCGCCCAAGACCTGGGAAGAACTCGCCGCAATGGCTAAGAAGATTCAGGAGGGCGAACGCAAAGCGGGCAAACCTGATTTCCAAGGCTTTGTTTTCGAAGGTAAGGCCAGCGAAAGCGTGACCTGCAACGCCATCGAGTGGGTCTATAGCTATGGCGGTGGCGTCATCATTGAACCGGACAAAAAGGTCACCATTAATAATCCGCACGCCATCAAGGCGCTTCAAACCGCCAAGAGCTGGGTAGGAACGATTTCTCCGGCCGGGGTTGTCACTTATGGTGAAGAAGAGGCTCGAAATGTATGGCAAGCCGGCAACGCGGCGTTCATGCGCAATTGGCCTTACGCCTATGCCTTGGGTCAAGATCCGAAAAGCCCGATCGCCGGTAAATTTGATGTGACCGTCCTGCCCAAAGGCGGTGAAAATGGCAAAAATTCGGCCTGCCTCGGTGGCTGGAATCTGATGGTCTCCAACTATTCCAAGGCACAGGATGCGGCGGCAGATTTAGCCAAATATCTCGATTCGTCAGATTCTCAGAAACAGCGCGCTATTGAACTGAGCCTGCTCCCGACGTTGCCCGCTCTTTACTCGGACTCCGATGTCCTGGCCAAAAACGCCTGGTTCAAGAATATGCTCGATGTGCTGAAAAACGCGATCGCGCGTCCCTCGACAGTCACCGGCGCCGATTACAATCAGATTTCCACTGCATTTTTCCAGAGTGTTAATAAAGTGCTTTCAGGAGGCGAATCAGCCGAAAACGCGGTGAAAGACGTTGAGAAAGTCGGGAAACGGTTGATGCGGTAACTTCGTTGAGAGCCCCGAGACGGCATTAACACATGGCCAGAGAAGTTGACCTGCTGGAGCGCCAGAGACGGTTGGCATGGTATCTGATCGTGCCGGCCGTTCTAGTGGTGGTTCTGGTCATCGGATACCCGCTCATCCAGGTCCTTGTCTATTCTGTCCTCAAATACAAACTCGACGGGGTTACTCCGCCGAGCTTTGTGGGCTTGGGCAATTACCAGTTCATTTTAACCGACAGCGATTTCTGGCTGGCGGTATCAAATACGCTGATCTTTTCGGTCTGCTCCGTCACCCTTGAAGCTGTCCTGGGTCTGGCTGTCGCCCTGGTGGCGAATTCGAATTTCAAAGGCCGCTCCTTTCTGCGCATAGCTATTTTAATTCCTTGGGCGATTCCGACGGTCGTGTCATCCAAGATCTGGGCTTGGATGTTTAATGACATCTATGGCGTGGTCAATGTTGTCCTGACCAGTTTTCACATCATCCCGCAGAAGATCGCATTCCTGGCTCAGCCCATTACCGCGCTGCCGGTCAT
>JAFAKL010000263.1 GCA_019235445.1 Verrucomicrobiota bacterium
CGAACTTTTCAAGAGGAGTATCTGGCGTTTCTAAAAGCGCACGACTAAAGTTCGACGAAAAATATCTCTGGGGCTAGTTCTAACCAAACATATTTGAAATTTTCTGAAATTCTCTCCATTCCCTGTTGGTTAGCTTGGTCAGCGCTCCAGCCCTCGTAGCGCTGCGCTGCGCCTGCTCAAGGTCGAATCCGACATAAACGGCATCCTTCCCGCCGGAGGCGGGCCCCTGCACATTTATTTCGTTTCTCTCTTGATCAGGCTTCGCTCCGCGCTGGGAGGTAACGGCATTTTGCGTTCGACAGCACTTCGCTCGTTCCTCGCTGCGGCTGTCAACCTGCAAAAGCTTTTGGGACTTTGTTCGGAACGCGAGCCTGGGTTTGGGCCTGGGTGAGATCTACAACTTGAATAGGGTGGCGTGCAATGACGGCACGGCTTCTGTCATCATCTTCACTTCTCTGGTCCGTGCGCTAATCTGTTCCTGAACCTCGTCGCCAGGAGAGGATTTTTCGTCGGGAAATTTTTTTGTGGGCATAAGAGCGGGATAAATAGAGGCTCCTTGAGACAAGGCACTTGGTAGTCAAGTTTTTACCGAAAAGGCAAACCGGCTTCAATGACCCGTTCGGGTAATCACAATTGAGGTCAATTGAGGGGCGTGGCGATATTCATCTTGCGTGATTCTGGAAAGGGAATTATTGCCATGGCGCCGTGACCTTGACTGAGTCCATCGCGGAAGGCGGCCAAAGTCCGACGATCATCATGGGGAAGGTAGGTGAATTCCTCCAAGGTGTAGATCAGGATGGAAGTCCGATCCTTTATTCTGCAACGACGATCTCTTCTGAATTCAGCACCCGAGCTTTTGTGCTGCCCGCTTCCTCATTTTACGTGTCGACCGAGAATCGGCCGGACCGGAAGACCAGGAAAACAGAACGAGCCATTCAGAGTTTGTTAACCCGAAGGTACATCGACCGCCCTTGGAACTTTGGCATCAGACTAGAAAGCTCCTCGCCTTGCGCCAAAGGGCTGGGAGCATCGAGCGCTGATATGGCGGCCGGACTTCTCGCTGCCGCCGCCTATTTGTCGCTCGAGGTGACAGATACGGAGTTATTCTCGATCATGTGCGCTGTGGAACGTTCCGATTTCTTATTTTGCCCGGCCGCCCTGGTGCGCGCGAATCCATTGTCAGCCGAATTTTCCATCAAAGGACCGGCTCCCTGCCTATGGCTAGTTGGATGGGATAGCGAACCTGAGCGCGGCATTGAAACGGAGGCAGTCGCTCATTTGGACTATCGCCGGAGACGCTACGGATCGGAATACATGGAGTTGGTTAGCTATTGCGACAGTGGCGAGCTCGATGCCTTCCTTTATGCGGTCACACGTTCGTCGGAAATCAATCAAGAGCTTCTTCCCAAGCCTTGTTTTGACTGGGCCCACGAAATCGCCGGCCAATTCGAGGCAGCGCTCTTAGTTGCTCACAGCGGCACTTTCATGGCATTCGCGATTCCTTGCGATCGAAGCGGCGATGACCGGCAGGCGGTCCTCCAAAGAATGCTGGCCGGCAAAGGTTTCCGTCCGATCGTATTTCAAACCGGCAGTTCATCCGGCGATGGTTGGCGAGGTGATGATAGTGCGTCTTCTGCGATTGACAATGGGGCGCTTTCTGATTCACTAGGCCCAGTTCTTTGGTAGCTATACGACGATCCGTGGAATCAGGGAAGACCGTGAGAACCGGTCACAGTTACGCTGCGGTATCAAGTTACAATTCTCCATCGGGACGCTGAAATTCCCGGGAAAGTCAATCGACCGCAAGGTTGGTGAAGGCCGGAGAAAAGGCCGCTTCAGATCAAGGAGCGAAAAACTTGGAGTCCGAATATCTGCCCGCGGATTTTCATTGCGCATCGTCCGGTGACGATTGCGAAAAAGCTTCATCGTAAAAATGGAGAGTGAAACAGACAAATGAAGGCCGAAGAAGCGCATACCGCCTGCGAAGTTCTCGCCGACGAGTTTTCCAGCGTCGAAAAGGAACTGATACAACGCGTCATTCACGCGCGGCGCGACATCCGCCAATTTAGATCTGCACCGATTCCGGCGGATGTGTTGTTACGCATTCTGGAAGCTGCGCACGCGGCGCCATCGGTCGGATTCATGCAGCCTTGGAATTTTATCCTGGTGGAATCGCGCGAAACCCGGAGGAAGATCAAAGAGAGTTTCGTCACCATTAACGCGCAGGAAAAATCCGTGCTGCATGGAACGGCACGGGACGAACTTTACAGCTCGCTGAAACTGGAAGGCATCCTGGAGGCTCCTCTGAACATCGCGGTAACGTGCGATCATTCCCGGAACGAATCTTTCGTTCTCGGAAGAGCGCCGATGCCGCAAACCGCGCCTTACAGCGTTTGCCTGGCGATAGAAAATCTTTGGCTCGCAGCGCGTGCCGAAGGAGTCGGCGTGGGCTGGGTTAGCATCCTCGATACACCGGCGGTCGAAGAGATTCTCTGCCTGCCGTCAGGCGTTGAACTAGTGGCCTATCTCTGCGTCGGTTATCCGGTTGAATTCCGATCTATTCCTATGCTGCAGGAGGTTGGCTGGAAAGAACGCGCTCATTTGCAGAAATTGATTTTTCACAACCAATGGGGAACGCCGGCGGAGCTATTGCCTGTTCATTCCCGCGAGGGTGAGTCGAGTTTATCGCCACAGCAGCTGGACTCGATCTCGGCGCGCGCCTGGGATAAGATCAACCGGAAGACCAAGCCGCCCGGTTCACTTGGGATGCTCGAAACAATCGCCGTCCGACTAGCTGAGCTGCAACAAACCCTGGAGCCAAAACTCCGCCGGAAACGCATCTGCGTGTACGCCGGGTGCCACGGTGTAACTATGGAAGGAGTGAGCGCCTACCCGAGCGAAGTGACCGAGCAGATGGTGTTAAACTTCCTGAGCGGCGGCGCAGCGATCAATGTCCTCGCGCGCCACGGCGGTATCCAAATTCACGTTGTCGATGCCGGTGTAGCAGGCGACTGGCCTGCGGAGCTGTTGCGCCAGCCAGATTTCTTCCCGCGCGGCGTCAGAAAAGGCACGCGCAATTTCTTTCAGGAACCCGCGATGACCGCCGCGGAATGCCGGCAGGCCATCGATATTGGACGCGAGCAAGTGCGGCTCGCCGTCGAAACCGGAATCGAGGTGATGGGTATCGGCGAAATGGGTATCGGGAACACGACCGCAGCTTCCGCGCTGCTGGTCGCGCTGCTGGGCTTCGAGGCACAGCAGGCGGTCGGTCGCGGGACGGGAATCAGCGATGCGGTGCTCGATCGCAAAGTCGAGGTGGTCGCCGGAGCTGTTAAAAAGCATGCTCCGCAGGCGGGCCGGCCTCTGGGACAATACTGGCTCGAAGCCGTGGGCGGATATGAGATCGCGGCGATGACCGGGACCATCCTCGAGGCCGCCGAGGTACGGATGCCCCTGGTCGTCGACGGTTTCATCGCGACCGCTGCCGCCGCGGCGGCCTTTGACATCGATCCAAGGTGCCGCGAGGTCTGCTTCTTCAGCCATCGCTCGGACGAGCAA
>JAFAKL010000297.1 GCA_019235445.1 Verrucomicrobiota bacterium
TTTGCATCTTATAGTATTATTATTTGTTTATTACCAGAAATTTCGTGCTCAGATTCCGACTCTCGTTTGACTAAGAGTCTCATTTTTTTCTGCTACCCCGAAAAGTCAGAATTCAGGGTCTGTGACTGCCCGCGCCCCGGCGCCATCAAACGTTGAACGTTGAACGCCCAACGCTCAATGCGTTCCGTCGCCTTCGCCCGCAGCCTGGTCCTTGTCGGAGCCGCGTTCAGAGCCGTTGGCAAACGCTCCGGGGGCGCAGCCGACCTTAAGAAGGCCATAGGTCAGCAAAGTTTTGCTGTCTTCCCATATACCGGGCTTGTCGGTGTGCAACACGACGCTGATTACCTCATGCCCCTCCAAGAGGGCGGAACTCACCAGTACCTGCTGGGCGGCGCGAGTGTAGCCGGTTTTGAGGCCGTTGCATCCGGCAAAATGTCTCAACAGACGGTTGTGATTTCGCAACTGGTAGATTACTCCTTTGGGCGACTGCCACGTGTAGTAAATCGTCCCGACCACCTGCCGAAAGAAGGGTTGCTGCATCGCCGCCCGCGCGATCAGCGCCAAGTCATGAGCGGTGGTGTAGTGACTCGGATCGTGAAGCCCATTGGGATTCGCAAAATGACTGCTTGTGGCCCCGAGTTCTGCTGCCCGACGATTCATCTTTTCAGCAAAGGCCTGGATGGAGCTGGCGTTGTCGCGAGCCAGTGTCATGGCAACATCATTGGCGCTCTTCAACAGCAGACCATAAAGAAGCTGGCGGCGCGTGTACTGTTCTCCTGGTTTGAGGTCTAGCTTGGTCGGCTCAACCTGGGTGTCGGATAGATCGACGGTGACCGGCTGATCCAGGTGCCCGGCCTCAATTACTAACAAGGCGGTTAAGATTTTGGTCGAGCTGGCCGGATATTGAATTGCGTTTTCGTTTTTAAGAAAGAGGAAATCGCCGGTCAACGAATCGATCACGGCGGCGCTTTCGGCAATTACGTTGGGCTCGTTTGCTGCGCCAGACGCATCCGGCGGGGCTTCTGCTTCTCTGGGGGGAGCCCCCACAGCAGAGGTGCCCAGCAGAACAAACCAGATCAAAATGAGGATCGAGCGCGTCATCTCAGTTTTTGTCCATTGACCAACATCCATTTAATTGGGCTCCTGTTTTGAACGATCCCCTCGAAGACGTCGCGGGGGGCACCCTTGTAAGGAAGTGCGATGCAGTCGGCCAGGTGTCCCGCAGCGATCTTGCCCAATTCATGTTGGAGTTTCAAAGCGCGGGCCGGCCGGGTGGTCACCATTTCAAGCAGATCCTGGGCGGTGAGCTTCTGGTAGGTTTTTTGGGCCATGCGCATTTCCGAAAACAGGTTGAGGGAGTCATTGCTCGCCAGGCTGTCGGTGCCCAGACAGACATTCAGCCCACGTTCCGTCAGTCCTTCGAGCGGAAAACGGTTCTGGTGCAGGAACCGGTGGCTCTTTGGGCAATGCACGACTGACAGATTGCGCCATTCGGTTCGGCTAAGAATTTCGAGATCGCGATCGTCCAACTCATTGAGGTGAGCCACAATGCAATCGGAATCAATCAGATTGTTTTCGATCAGATGCCGCAGGGGAGAAGTGGAACCGCAATCGCCCATTGGCCGGCCCAATTGCTTCAGGAAATCGTGCAGCTCTCCGGAAGCGTTGGCAAACATCGCGTATTCTTCTCTGGATTCGGCGACATGGGTGGTGACTCTCAGATTCATGGAGCGCGAACATTCAAGTGCCAGCTGATATAATTTGGCGGAGGCGGTATAAGGAGCGTGCGGGCTCAACCCAAGTCCGCCGAGTTGAACGCCGTTTTCGGAAAAGAAAGTCCAGGATCCGAAAGCATGTTCTTCGATCCAGGGTCTCGGCCGTACGTCGATGAGCTCCAGGAAGAACCACGTTCGGATGGGAGGAAGGGGGAGTAGCGGAAGAATTTGAGGAGTGGAAACTATATTCAAAACCGTGGTAGTGCCATTCCGTTGAAGTTCTTCAAAGCCGAGCTGCGTGGCGCGCAGATAGTCTCTATCGGTCAGGGATCGTTTTAGCGCGTTGATCCGTTTGACCCAGCGAGAAAAACTCTGCGCCGGCAGAATCGCTCCGCGCATGAGGGTGTAGTCGAGATGGCAATGGGCGTTGATCAGACCGGGCATCACCGCAACTTCGCCGAGGTCCACCACCTCTTTAGGGCGGTCCGCCAAAACATCCGCAGCTCTGCCGGCTTTGACAAACCGGGGGCCCTCGACCACAAACGCACCATTTTCAATTGGTGGGCCGCCCATCGTAACAAGCGTGTGGCATTGATAGGCGGTCATGAAGAGGACTTCTTCATGGTGGTTCTCGCTGCAGCCACCAAGAGATTGCACGCCTCCAGGCAGGGAAACGGCAGCGCGGCGCGGTTCTGCCCTGTCTGGTCCACGTTTGGATCAGACTTTGAACGGGGAAGAAAGTCCGGCGGTCGGTGATCGTCAATTCCCCACAAAATGGTCCTCAGACATCGGCTGTCTGACCGGCAAACTTCCTTCACTAGATCTTCCGCCTGCTTATCGGAAATCTTGCGGGTGACCCGGTACATTCCGGTTTGTCGACTCAAGGTCTGCCGCAAACAGACCGGATGCGCTGTTCCGGCCTGGTAAGCCAGCCACGTGGCGATGGCCCCGGGATAAAAGTAATCTAGTGCTCTTTTCAGTTCGTCGATAGTTGTGAGCTCGATCACCCACCCCCTGGGCAAATTGGGCGCCCCTTTCAAGGGGCGGTAGGCTCCGTTAGCGTCGTATTTAGCAATCTGCCGGGCGTCTTCAATGGAGCGATAAACTCGCGCTTCTGCCGAGGGGTTTCGGTCGGCCCAATGGTAGATAAGGTATCCATTGGATGATTCCGCAAACTCGAGTTCCCCGAGACCGTTGTAACCCTCCTCGATCAAACGCGCTAATTCGTCCCTGATCATGCGGCTGAGTCGTAGAGATATTTACGGTCAAAGCGGTCAATGGTGTCGAGAATGACGTCTGCCATCCATGGTTCAGTGCCGATGGCGCTGGCATAATAGAGGGCACGCCCCTTTAGAGGATACGGATTTCGGCGGAAAACTTCCTGTTGACTGGCAGCGGCAGTTGGTGCGGACTCCATGCCAAGCAGGACAGGGATGTCCTGGTAGCTGTGCAAGCCGTCGGCAATGAAAAATGGCACAATGATGACATTAGGTTGAGAAGTGTTTTTGGCCCACTCGGCAACGAAGGGCGCCTCTTCCATGTAGGCCTCGGAAACTTCTGCATAGATCCCTTTGCCCCTGATCGCCCTGGCTTGAAATTGGGCGGCCTCGGCGGACTTCTCGTTAAGGCTGGTGCCATGAGCAACAATTAAAAGACTTGTTCTCTCCGGCGGAACATCGGGAGCCACGGTCCGTGCCCGATGGAGCAACAGGTCAACCATCCGCGGGTCGTTCCCAACTGGTTCGCAATATTTGATGACCTTTCCTGATCGATGAGTGAATGGGCCGTCCAATTCCAGCTCTCTTGGGATGACTGTGGCCGTGAAATAACCTTCGCTGATGAAGTTCGGAACAACGTAAACGTCATTCCCCTCGACCATTCGCAGGACCTCTCGAAGGCTCGGTTCCTCTTTCCAGAAGCTACAATAGACTTCCGCAAAAATTCCGCGCCGCACAATCTCCTCTGCGTGCTGGAAGGTTGGCGCGCTCGAGTCAGGATTCAGAGTGGATCCGTGACCAACCAAAACCAGGGAACTTCTGCTTCTATCAGGCATTCTTTAAATTGGATGCCCCGTCCAGGTTCCTCAAATGGAAATCGCGTTTCAGGAGACAGGATCCAGGAGACAGGATTCAGGATTCAGATCGGCGTCCCACCTTAACTCCGAAGACCTTTACCAAGCGAGAATGCTGCTTACAAGAAAAGTGTCTTCGAACACCACAGAGCCGCTGAACGGTGAACGCTGACCGGCGAACGGTGAACAACCCGGTGAATGCCGGGTCTGGTAGTCCCCAGGCCTTCCAGCGATTCAGGTACTCGGTCCGTGGC
>JAFAKL010000350.1 GCA_019235445.1 Verrucomicrobiota bacterium
TGAAGAGAAATTGAGCCGGCTCGATCGGATGGGAAAAAAGAGTATTGCCAACCTGCTGGGCGGGATCGAAGCGAGCAAGAAACAACCTCTATGGAGGCTGATCTTCGGACTAGGGATTCTACATGTGGGGGCGACCGCCGCACGGGAGTTGGCGACCCATTTCAAAACGATGGAGGCACTGCAAAGCGCTTCTTTCGATGAATTGATGCGTGTTGCAAACACGGGCGAAATCGTTGGCAGGAGCATCCGTGATTGGTTTCAGAACGATGACAACATCGCATTGATTCGGGCGCTCAAAGAGCATGGCTTGAATTTCGGTGAAACAGATCGAAATGCAGCGGGAGGCGAGGCTCTGCGCGGCACCTCCTGGGTAATTACCGGAACGTTAAGCGAATCTCGTGAGGTTTTTGGCGATCTGATTCGCCGCAATGGGGGACGCATCACGGCCAGCGTGAGTAAAAAAACTGATTATCTGCTCGCGGGTGAGGACGAGGGAAGCAAGCTGGAAAAGGCGCGCAAGCTCGGGATCCAGGTTGTGGACGAAGGACAGTTCAAAAAAATGATCGGCTGAAGGCTTGGTCCCAAGCTAACGCGAGGAGGCTTTGGCGACGGCGCGCAATCTCTTGACTTCGCGGGAGGTCTCGCCTAAGGCCTAGTGGATTTTTCATGGCCAAACTTGAATCGGCAGGCGGGCAGCCAAAGTATCGGCGGATTGTGCTCAAATTGAGCGGCGAGTCACTTCGTGAGCGTGGGAGCCATGAAGCGATCTCTCCATTGATCGTGAACGATATCGCGAAACAGATCCTGCAGGTGCGCGACCTGGGGGTGGAAATTGCGATCGTGATCGGAGGGGGCAACATCTGGCGAGGGCTCACGGCCAGCCATCGTGGGATGGATCGCACAACCGCCGATTACATGGGAATGCTCGCCACGGTGATCAACGGAATGGCCCTCCAAAGTGCCTTGGAACAAATCGGTCTGGTGACCCGATTGCAAACGGCGATCGAGATGGCGAATGTAGCCGAACCATTCATTTTGCGGCGGGCGATTCGGCACCTCGAGTTGGGGCGTGTGGTGATTTTCGGCGCCGGAACCGGGAACCCGTTTTTCTCGACTGACACCACAGCGGCCTTGCGGGCAAGTGAGATCCGAGCTGAGGTCATTCTGAAGGCGACGCAAGTGGACGGTATCTACGACAGTGATCCAAAAACGAATCCGAATGCCACGCGCTATGAGACCATCACGTACGCGGAGGCTTTGGTGAAGCGGCTCAAAATAATGGATTCAACGGCGTTCAGCCTTTGCATGGATAATCGGGTTCCAATTATCGTTTTTGATATGGCAACGCCCCAGAATGTTAAAAGGGTAGTTTGCGGTGAGAAAGTTGGTACTCTAGTAACGGCAGAGTGAGCAACGCGTTCGGGACGGCCTTTGGCATCGGAATTCAGCCGGTGTGACTCAGCGAGAGGGAATTGAACGATAAACGGAGAACTTACTTATGACACCTGACGAGATCTTATTTGAGACGGAGGCAGCAATGGAAAAAGGAGTGGAATATATGGTGCACGAATTTTCTGCAGTGCGAACGGGAAAGGCATCGTCCGCCCTGGTTGAAAACATCGATGTCGAAGCGTACGGCGCCTCGATGAAATTGAAGCAACTGGCATTAATTTCCACACCGGAACCGCGGTTGTTGTTGATTCAGCCATTTGACGCCTCCGTGACGAAGGATATAGAGAGAGCGCTGAAAGAGTCGAAGATCGGGATCACTCCGGCGGTGGATGGAAAGTTGATTCGACTTCCGATTCCTGAGCTTTCGGAGGAGCGGAGAAAGGAACTGGTAAAAACGGTCCGTCACATGGCTGAAGAAGCACGCGTCCGGGTTCGCAGCAGTCGCCGGACCGGGATTGACGAGATCAAGAAAATCGAAAAAAGCGGAGCGATCACGGAAGACGAACGGCGCGACCTGGAGGAAGAGGTGCAAAAGTTAACGGATAGATTCGTCAGAGAAGTCGATTCTCATGTGGAAACCAAGGAAGTCGACATCATGAGAGTATGAAGTGCCTCTGCATCTGGTTTCTGGCTGCGGGACTTTCCTTGTTCTCTTTGAGCGCCGAAGGGCAGACACTGAAAGAAAAAGGGGCTCTTCCCACTCCTACCGTTCCGCGACCGGCCCCAGAGTTTTTATGGAGCGGAGTGAATGGCAAAGTACGGAGGCTGCGGGATGTGCGTGGCCACCCTGTGGTGCTCATCTTTGCGGAGAACCCGAATGAGAAGATGTTCATCAAACAGATAAAGGAACTGAACCGGCGCTCGAAACAGTTGGCTATCCAGTACACCTTATTCTTTGTCGCGTTTACCCGGGAGACCGGGCTCGTTACACGCACTGATATCCCCTTTGTTATTCTGCCTGACCCCGGATCCGTGGCGGACGCGTATCGAGTGGGCGATTTTGGGATTGCGGTGATCGGCCCGGATGGGAACGTCGACTATGCGACCGATCATGTGGTCACTGGTCAAAAAGTTTTGGACGTGATTGAGAACAGCTACGCGGCGCAGGTTCATGCGCGAAGGTTGTAGGAAAAGCGGGTGGAGGGAGGGCCGTGTGGGCGGATCGGCTTCCGTAAGGAAGAACGTTTTGGCGAAAGAACTGTTATGGACCCGGTCCGGTACAGGCAAATTGTCCTATTTCAGAACCCTGCGAGTGGTACGGCAAACGCCGATCTGCGCCGGAGAGTCCGAGATCGCTTGGGGGCCATGAGCGATGTGTTCACCGAAATCCTGGTCGACCCACAGCTGAATCTGGCGGAACGGGCTGCTGAGGCAGCCCGTGAAAAGGCCGACCTGGTAGTAGTGGCGGGGGGCGACGGAACGGTTCGCGAAGTGGCCGGAGCGCTGGTGAGCACCGATGTCACCCTGGCCATCGTTCCCTTCGGGACTTTTAACAATCTGGCCCTCAGTTTGAAACTCCCCGCTGATCCTGAGGCAATTTGCGACCTGATAGAAGCGGGTCGGATGCGGCGGATCGACGTCGGGATGGCGAACGAGCAACACACGTTTTTTGAGGCTGCCGGGGTTGGTGTTGATGCTGATTTATTCCCAATCGGCGAAGAAGTGAAGAGCAGGCGATTTCTGGCCCTCGGACGCGCCATACGACTGGCTCTGATGCACCGGCAAGCGTCCGTCGAAATTCAACTTGATCGTTCGGTCTCTGCCGCCTATCAGAATTCGTTCCGGGGAAGCGAACTTCTGAAAAAACGGCACCGGCGGCTTCGTAGTCGAAAGAGCAGGGTCAGACTAAGATGTTCCTTTGTGGCGATCGGGAACGGGCCTTACTACGGGAGCAATTTCAATGTCTGTCCGGGAGCGAGACTGGACGACGGACTTTTTTCGATCGGCGTTTATCGGGATTTCAGCAAGCTGGAGTTGTTGCGTCACTTTTGGTCAATCAGCGGCGGCCATCGTCATTATCACCCAAAAATGGAAATGTTTGTTTCCGCGAGAGTGGAAGTGCGGTCGGTAGGGCGTCTATCTGTTCACGTTGACGGCCAGCCAATAGGCTCGACTCCGGTACGTTTTGAGGTACTCCCGAAAGCCCTGAAAGTGATCGCGGCATAGCAGACGAGTCGGCGTGGGAGGATGTCAACTGGTCGAGCGTGATCGAAGACTGAGGAGCAACGCCGGGAAGCGAGGGCGGAGGAAGGGTATCGAGGACAAGGACGACGACGAAGGACCAGCGGGCGGGAACGGAGGGGATTTCCATTTGATTTAGCTGCTATCCGGATCGACTTTTGGATCCCTTATGACGCTGACCGAGAAAATTTTAGCCAAGGCAAGCGGGCGAAGCCGAGTTGCTGCCGGAGACAACGTTTGGGTAAACGCGGATATCCTTCTTACCCACGACGTTTGCGGTCCTGGCAGTATAGGTGTGTTCAAGCGGGAATTTGGTGAGAAGGCCAAGGTTTGGGATCCGACGAAGATAGTGATCATCCCCGATCACTATATATTCACCGCAGACCGGCTCTCGAATCGCAATGTCGATGTCTTGCGGGAGTTCGCGAAGGAACAGGGGCTGCCCTATTTTTACGACGTCATCGATGACCCAGAGGGCCATTGGGCATTCAATGCGGCGCGCGGTCAGATCGGACGGCAACACGGCTCGAGATACCAGGGGGTGTGCCACGCTGCACTTCCGCAGCGCGGCCATACGCGACCTGGGGAGGTGCTTTTTGGTACCGATTCGCACACCTGCATGGCGGGAGCATTTGGAGAATTTGCGACTGGAATTGGCAACACGGATGCCGGTTTTATCCTGGGTACCGGGAAACTCTTAATCAAGGTGCCTGAATCGATGCGCTTTTACCTCGAGGGCGAGTTGCCCAAAGGTGTGATGGCCAAGGATGTGATTCTCAATGTAATCGGCGATATAGGTTTTGATGGGGCGACCTACCGCGCCATGCAATGGGAAGGGCCGGGCGCATCCGCACTGAACATGGACGACCGGATGACCATCGCAAACATGGCGATCGAGGCCGGAGGCAAGAACGGAATATTTCCGGCCGATGAAAAGACCTTCGCTTACGTCAACGATCGCACCCGAGAGAACGGCACAAAAGCGGGCTATGAGCCGGCTGAACTGGACAAAGACCAGATCTTCATCTTCGACAAGGTCTACGATCTATCCAAGCTGGAGCCAACCGTGGCCATGCATCCGAACCCTGGCAATCGAGCGCTGGCCAAGACGCTTGAGTACGTGCATCTGGATCGCGCATACATCGGGTCGTGTACAGGCGGGAAAACGAGCGACTTTGTCGCGTTTGCCGAAGTTGTGAACGGGAAACGGGTGCAGATAGAAACTTACGGCGTCCCCGCGACCTCCGAAGTCGTGAGGGACCTGAAGCAAGCTTGCCTGGGGGCCAGTTCTGTTTGGGACGTGTTAGTCGAGGCGGGGGTGATGATGACAGAGAATGCTTCCTGCGCGGCTTGTCTGGGTGGCCCGCACGATACCTTTGGTCGGTTGAATGCTCCTCTCACCTGTATTAGCGCAACCAACCGGAATTTTCCAGGACGGATGGGCAGCAAAGAATCGAAGGTTTACCTGGCGAGTCCTTATACTGTGGCGGCTTCGGCTCTGACTGGGCATGTGACCGACCCGCGTGAGTATGTGAGTTGATCAGTTATGGCCAAGAAGCTGACGAGTCCTGTTTTCGTGGTCGACGATAACATCGACACTGACCAGATTATCCCGGCGCAATATCTGACCCTCGTGCCCACCATTCCCGAAGAATATGAAAAGCTGGGGTCGTATGCGATGGTCGGTCTTCCGGACGAGCTTTACCCGATCGAATTCATTAAGAAGGGGACAACCAAGACCAATTACAAAATCATCGTAGCCGGTAAGAATTTTGGTTGCGGCAGTTCGCGTGAGCACGCTCCGATTTCTCTTGGAGCTGCGGGGGTTGAGGTCATTGTGGCCGAATCCTATGCGCGGATCTTTTTTCGCAACAGC
>JAFAKL010000351.1 GCA_019235445.1 Verrucomicrobiota bacterium
GTGACCGGAAAGCCGGCGGCGCTCGGCGATACGCTTATCGAATAATTCCGGAGTTCCCGCATGATCCCCATTGTTGTAATTGCATGCGTTCTGATGGCTTGGCTTGACATCGAGAGAATTGTAGAATGACGCGCTTGCTATCGCGACTACACTGGTATCGCGAGCGGGTGGCTGAAATATGATAAGCGGATATTTATACCATCACTTAATACTTAAGGGTGACATAATCAGCGCGAGTTATTGAAGTAAAAATACTAGAACAGGTGCGCTAAACTGAATTTGGTCATTCACATCCTAATCCAGTTGTGGCCTAGGACTCGGGATTGTCCTTGAGCCGCTTCCAGCTCTCCTACGGCCTTGCACGTCTCCACCGCGGCCGTTTAGTAGAAGCGGGGCTGAATCATTCGGGGCCCGGCATCCGCTGGATCCGTCAAGGCGTTTCATTGCACGGTTCCAGGCCCTCTTAGAAAGAGTCATACGGCGGCGCAGCGAGGTTTAGCAGGAAATGCCTGAAACAGAGAACGCGTATCTTCCGGTGGATCGCGCCACGATCCCGCGGGGACGGTCCGAGTTCAACTGCAATGCATCGCGCTGCACATTCAAGCGCGGCGCGTTTCGGGCGGTAACGGCCGAATTCTGAATGCGCTGCACCGCAAAACGATGAACACCTCGGCCGCAGTACGGCGCATTCCCAGGCAAAGCAGCAAAGGAAAGGCGCTTTTCGGCCCGAGTTGCGGAAGACAGGAAGTGGAGCGGGTGACGAGACTCGAACTCGCGACATCTTCCTTGGCAAGGAAGTGCTCTACCAACTGAGCTACACCCGCGACTTCTCCAAAAGAAGAAAGAATGATCCCTAAGAAGGCGCCCGAATCAAGGATTATTTCGTGGGTTTACTCCGCGCTCAGGCACTCGGCAAAAGAACTGAAAGTGCGCATCTTGCCGCTGAGGTACGGGTCGGCACGCCCAGTTTTGCGTAAAGATTCGCCGCATGCTTCTTCACGGTGTCTGGAGCAGCGGCCAGGATCACGGCGATCTCCGGGTTGGTTTTACCTTCCGTTATCCAGTAAAGCACTTCTGCTTCGCGCGCCGTCAGCCCAAGGGCCACGAGCGCTTTTGGACCCGGATCGACAACTCGGCGTTCAATCCGCAGCAGTGACAGGTTTCGGGAAGCAGAAAGGGGGAAATTGTGGATCTCGATTTCACCTTTTTCAGGATGACGAACCAAGAGAGGCTTGCTTGTCTCACCTCTGATTAACCAGATGTGAATCTCGTCCGGGACCTCGTTTTCTGTTCCCTTTTCAAAAAAGCTTTGCAAAAGGATCCGTGTCTTCCGGGTGGCGAACAATATTTCTCCACGCGTATTTGCAACCAAGAGCGCTTGATTGAGCGTATTCTCGAGGATTTCGCGCACGCCATGATGCATTGGAAATCCGCCGGCATGTGGAAAAGGGATTGTCTGCATGGGTTTATTCCGCTGAGTTTCGGGTCGCTGCTGGTTCGTAGACCAGACTTCGGCTCTTCAACCATGTACAAATGAATTTGGAGCCTGGAGTTTCAGTTTTTGCGAAAAAAGTTCAAGCTGATCACATCGACCTGCCTGATCGTCTCCGGAGGGAGGCAATCAGGGAACCGGTTCCTTTATCTGGAAAGTTGAAAACGTTTCCGTAAAATGTAGTTAAGTGACAATGCTTTCCTTCCCGCACGGCAGGTTATGTTGACGACAGGACATCATGGATCCCCAGCAAACGCTTGAAAAATATTTTGGGTTTCGCGAGTTCAGGGAGCCGCAGGCAGAGGTGATCTCCGGGATCTTGAAGGGCCAAGATGTTTTTGTGGTCATGCCGACCGGCGGAGGCAAATCGCTCTGTTACCAACTTCCGGCGATTTTGCTGGATGGGGTCACCGTGGTCGTTTCGCCCCTTTTGGCGCTCATGAAGGACCAGGTCGACGCCCTTGCGGGGCGAGGACTCTCAGCGACGCTGATCAACAGCACGATCTCGACTGCGGAGCAACAACAGCGTATTCGCCGAATGCGGGCGGGCGAGTTCAAATTGGTCTATATCGCGCCGGAACGCTTTCGCAGCCGGTCTTTCCTTCAGGCGCTTGGACAAGTCACTATAGGACTGTTTGCTGTTGATGAGGCGCACTGTATTTCGCAGTGGGGCCACGATTTTCGGCCGGACTATTTTCGCCTCGGATCCGTGCTGGAAGAGCTTGGCCAGCCCCAGGTCGCCGCCTTCACCGCGACCGCAACCCCGGAAGTCAGGGCGGACATTGTTCAAAGGCTTGGTTTAGAAAATCCAAGTGTTTTCGTCGCCGGGTTCGCGCGCCCAAATCTGCGATTCAATGTGACTGAGACCGAGAGAGAGTCTGAGAAGTTCAATCGGCTGCGAGAATTAATACGGCGCCACCGGACTGGAATTGTGTATTGCGCGACCCGTAAACGTGTGGACCAGGTAAGTGAGGAGTTGAAATCATGGGGGATTCGGGTCGTCAGTTATCATGGCGGGATTGATGACGCCGCTCGTGAAGAAGCGCAGAGTCGGTTTACCCAAAGCAACTGCGACGTGGCCGTTGCTACAAACGCCTTCGGGATGGGCATTGATCGGGCGGATCTACGGTTAGTGGCCCATTTTGAGATTCCCGGCTCCCTGGAAGCGTATTACCAGGAGGCGGGAAGAGCAGGACGCGACGGGGAGCCGGCGGAATGCGAATTGCTGTTCAATTATGCGGATACTCGGATTCAAGATTTCTTCATCGAGGGAAGCAACCCTTCTATCGAGCTGATCCGCAGCGTCTATCTGCTTTTGCGCAACATGGCGAATGAGCAGGGTGAAGTGGAGCGATCGATTCATGATATTGCGGCCCGGGTCGGTCCAACGATCAATGAGATGGCGGTCCATTCCGCCATCACTATTCTCGATCGGCACGGAGTGATTGACCGCTACGACATTCCGGGAAAACGGATTCGCGGCACGCGGATGCTCCAGCGTAATCTTCAGCCGTTCGAGTTGCCAATTGACATCGCTGCCTTGCGGGAAAAGGAGAGACGGGACAAATCCAAGCTGAAGGCGATGGTCGATTACGCGTATGGTCGGGAATGCCGCCAGAGAATCATTCTCAGATATTTTGGCGATACCGACCTGACGGCGTGTGGCGCCTGCGACCGATGTTCGAGCGTGCGGTCAAAGAAGCTTCGACCACCGACCGATGAAGAACTTCTGCTGGTCCGCAAAGCACTAAGCGGAGTTGCGCGCATGTGCCACCGCACGCAGGAGGGGTTTATGCCTCGATTCGGACGAGGCCGTGTTATCCAGGTGCTGGTTGGCAGCCAGGGGAAAGAAGTCTTGGAGGGTGGCCTTAACGGATTGACCACGTACGGTTTGTTGAAACAGAAATCGATCAATTATCTACACGAGTTATTTCGAGAACTGGAAGAAGCAAAACTTATCTACTCCACCGGTGGTCAATATCCGATGATCGGTCTGGCTGAGCTCGGCAAAACGGTAATGCAGCAAGGGGCCTCATTCAGTTTGGTCTGGCCCGAGGAGCGCAGACCTCGAAAAACCAAGGAGGTCGCTCGCGAGCTGGACAACGAGGCGCCGTTCGATTGCGATCTGTATGAAGCCCTCCGAAAAACCCGCGCAGCGCTGGCGCAAGAACAAGGAGGCGTTCCTCACTATGTCATTTTTCCGGACGAAACTCTCAAAGCTTTTGCTCGATTGAAACCAACTTCGATTGAGAGCGCCCGGCGAATTCGTGGTGTGGGAGAGGTCAAGGCAGCCAGGTACGCAGGGCTATTCCTGCAGGCGATCCGAGAGTTTGAAGACCGGCGTTGGCCAGCCGGCGATCACAGTTCGGAGCAGCGAACTGTGCACTAACTAGCCAAGGGCTCCGCCCTTGATATCCCTGAAGGCGGGTCGTAACGAAACAACATTCTCGTTACGACCCGCATAACGGTCTAAAGTTTCACCACTTCTTCCACGCGTTCCTCTATCGCTCTGGGGTTGTAGGAAGCGGCGGTCCGGAATCGGAGAAGCGGGAAAGCAGCTTTCGCGAATAGATCATCGAGCAATTCGTCTCGCAAACGACGATGAGTGCGCTGATGGGACGAATCATCCAGCTCGATTGCGGCAATTGGATGAAGATTTTCAATCTCAGCAAGAACAAAATCCACGTGTTTGCAAGCGATCGAACGAAAAACGCGGTACCTGGCAGATCGACTCCTGCTGGTCAGAACAAAGAGATCAGCCAGCCGAACCTTGGAGAGAATGACAAACCTTCCGTCGATAGCAGAGTCCAGCGCTTCGTAGAATTTTTGCTCCGCGGCCGTGAGCAGGGTGTCAACCGGCTCAACCTGGACTTTGGGTTGCAGAAAATGCCCGCAAGCCAAAATCAAGAGCAGGATGCCGGCAGATCCGATACAACAAAGGACCGCCGTCCACGGGTCAATATATTGCAACAATCTCAAAGAATGGAGCGGTTTGTAGCAGACAAGATGATGAGAGCCAAGTGAATTAGGAGCGCGCGTCATTCTCTCTGTACCTCCGGGATTTCCCGTGCAATCGTTCGCGAAAGAATCGTTCCTGAAAGATGACGTGCCATTTTTAGCCGTCATCGACTCTTGTGTTGAGGCCCTTACGACCGATGTCATTTGATCTAAAAAATCTCGTTGCCACCCGAATGGGTGAAAACTATCAACTGCACGGCCAGCATTTGAATCCGACGCTGGTGGAAGTCTTACGCATTACTGGATTCGACAAGGTCTACGTTCGCGCAGAGGGAGCTTACCTGTACGATGCCGCCGGACACGAATACCTCGATTTCTTAAGTGGTTACGGAGTATTCAACATGGGACGGAATCATCCGATCGTTAAGAAAGCGATTCGGGATACACTCGACCTGGATTTGCCGAACATGGTGCAGTTGGATTGTTCCCTGCTGAGCGGGCTGCTCGCAGAGGCGCTGTTGAAAAAGTCTCCTTCTCATTTGGAGGCGGTCTTTTTCTGTAATTCCGGAACTGAGGCGATTGAAGGCGCCATCAAGTTTGCCCGCGCTGCCACCGGTCGATCGAAGATCATCAGTTTGAAAGGGTGTTATCACGGTCTCTCGTACGGCTCGCTTTCCGTCACCGGGAACGCCAATTTTCAGGAAGGTTTCGGGCCCTTCTTAGTCGATGTCGCACGCGTTCGCCTCGGCGACCTGCATGCGCTGGAGCGGCTTTTGGAAAAGGGAGATGTTGCGGCGTTTCTTTTCGAACCGGTGCAGGGAAAAGGGGTCAATTTTCCCAGGGACGATTTCTATCCTAAAGCCCAGGCGCTTTGCCACTCGCATGGAGCCCTTGTGATCTGTGACGAGGTCCAGAGCGGGATGGGGCGCACTGGAAAGTGGTGGGCTTTTCAGCATTGGGATCTTGAGCCTGATATCATCACAGTAGCCAAGAGTCTGAGCGGAGGGTTCGTTCCATGCGGCGCCATCCTGACCAAACGCGCAATCTATCAAAAGGTCTTCAGCCGATTGGATCGGGCCGTCGTTCACTCCAGCACGTTTGGTCGTAATAACCTGGCAATGGCTTGCGGACTTGCGGCCCTTGATGTCCTGGAAAATGAAAAGCTCATCGAAAACTCTGCCATCATGGGACAAAAGCTACTGGAAGAGCTTGATGCCCTGCGGGCTAAACATTCGCTGATTCGAGAGGTCCGCGGCAAAGGGCTCATGATCGCGATCGAGTTTCAGGAACCCCCTCAGACGGGGTTAAAGCTAGCTTGGCGGATAATGCATCGGATCGATCACGGACTTTTTGCTCAGCTTGTGATTGTTCCATTGTTGAGCCGGCATCGCGTCCTTACCCAAGTGGCCGGTCACAACATGGATGTTATCAAGATTCTACCCCCGCTCATTATCACTGAGCGGGAGATTGAATATTTCGTCAAAGCGTTCGATGAGGCGCTTCAAGGGTGCCGCCAATTTCCCGGCCCGATTCTGGAGTTGGCCCGCAACACCGCTCTGCGCCGATTGAAAGGAAAAGATCACCATGCAAACGGCAGAGCATCCTGATATTCTCGCCAGGAAGCCAACCATCGCGGTCATTGGCACAGGGCTTGTGGGTTCCGGCTGGGGGATTGTTTTTGCCAAGGCAGGGCACCCTGTTCGCCTCTTTGATTCCATGCCAGGCGCGAGCGAACGTGCTTTGGAAGTGATCGGGGACCGGCTTGCAGGATTGGCTGAACAGGGGTTAGTGAACTCTCCGGAAGCTATTTTTCGGAACGTCTCCGTAGCGCTGAGCCTTGAAGAAGTCGTTGAAAAGGCCGCTTATGTGCAGGAATCGGTATTGGAGGAAGTAGAGGCAAAAAGCAAACTGGTGCAGGCGCTTGAACATTGTCTGCCGCCCGCGGCAGTCGTTGGCAGTTCCAGTTCCGGTATTCCCGCCTCTGCATTCACCGAGCGGTCAGCCATTCGCTCTCGCATCTTAGTCGTCCATCCGGTCAATCCACCGTACCTGATTCCCGTGGTCGAGTTGGTTCCGGCGCCTTGGACGGACAGTTCGGCGGTAGAGTTTGCCGCAGAATTGATGACATCGGTGGGGCAGTCTCCTGTTCGACTCCGCAAAGAGGTTCAGGGCTTCGTTTTGAACCGGCTGCAAGGGGCATTACTGCGGGAGGCATGGGCGCTGTTTAATGACGGGGTCGCCTCTGTCGAGGACATCGACAAAACCGTTCGGGACGGCCTTGGTTATCGGTGGTCCTTTATGGGACCGTTTGAAACCATTGACTTGAATGCTCCGGGAGGCATCGCAGACTACGCCCGTCGCCTCGGCCCGCTGTATCAAGCAATCGACGCCTCTCGAGCGCACGATGAACCTTGGAGCGACACGCTGATTTCACGAGTCGAGTCGGAACGGCGATCGGTATTGCCGGTTAAGCAACTCGCCGACCGGACCGCGTTCCGGGATCGTAAACTGATGGCGCTTTCTGCCGGGAGAGCACGATCGGGATGAAGGTCCAAGCGCGATGGCTTATCTCTTCGGCGTAAGTCCTACCGCCTGCTAAAGAGCGATCCTCTCCCGGAGGCACCAAACGAGCGTATCCTGTCCCGGAGGGACCAAACGAAAGTA
>JAFAKL010000354.1 GCA_019235445.1 Verrucomicrobiota bacterium
CAGATCCAGGATCTGCCCTGGGAACTCGATCTCGTCGGAGACGGCGAAGAACGCGGATCCCTGGAAGAAGCCTTTACGAAGGCCGGCCTTTCCGGACGGGTCCGTTTCCACGGCTGGCTTGATCAACCGGCAGTCGAAGAAAAATTGCGCCACGCCGAAATATTCATCCTGCCGTCGCTGGTCGAAGGACTTTCTGTTTCCGCTCTGGAAGCCCTGAAATTCGGTCTGCTCCTGGTGGGTTCTGATATTCCGACGCTCCACGAATGCGTAACTTCTGGGATCAACGGCTATCTCCTGTCGCTTCAAACGCCCGATCAATGGATAGAGAAATTAAGAACGCTTCTTTCCGATCCAGAGCGGCGCCTGGCCATGCGCCGAAGCAGCTGGAAAATCGTTGAACGTTTCGACCTCGAACAGATCGCGGACCGATACGAAGAACTCTTCCGGCAAGTAGTAAGCAGAACGTCCCGGTTTGCCAGATAGACCGGTTCAACAAAGCAGGAAGGCTCCCGCCTCAATCTCAGGCGCTATGGCCGGCAGAAACGGGTCGGCGTGTCCGCGGATCGGTCGCGTTCGAGGAGAAACGGGTCGACGGGGTCGGTGTAGGTGCAAACGACTCTATCGAACGCCGAAATGCCGACCCGTTTTTTCCGGAGTACCCTAGAAACTTCCTGGGTTTTGCGGTTTATTGCCGGCAATGCGGATATCCAGGAGAGCGGAATACGCCCTCAGAGCACTTTTGCTCATCGCCAGAGATCAGGAAGAGAAGATTCATCAGATCCAGGAACTGTCTGACCGGGGCAATATCCCGGTCAAATTCCTCGAGCAGATCTTGTTGCGCCTTCGCAATGAAGGCCTTTTAACGAGCAAACGAGGAGTAGGAGGCGGCTATTCGCTTCGTAAACGGCCTGCGGACATTTCTGTTCTGGACATTGTCGAGTTGCTGGACGGACCGATCGCTCCGCTTCCCTGCGCTTTGGAACGTTCAGGCGAACCGTGCGGATGCCCGGACCCTCTCCGCTGCCCATTGCGCCCTTTAATGCGACAAACTCGCGAAATGATTCGTGACCTGCTCAGCTCGAAGACCCTGCAGGATCTGCTCGACGAAAGCCGCGGCGAACACGCGCTCGCGTTCGAAATCTGATTGCGCTCTCGCTGGCAGCGGCGTAATATTCGGGCTGCATTGAATTTGGGGGCGTACTGGTTTCGACTTAGGGTTTGAGATCCAGGCGGCATGCCGAGGAAGACTCGTTGGCCTCGTAAAAAATCGAGTCAAAAAAATAACTGCTGAGACTAACGATCTCGCTCTCGCGGCCTAATTAAACCGTGACGTGTCCGGCCGGATGTCTGCTAAGGCTGGACGCGACGACAGCAGACTGGTCTGAAGGTGGTGTGACCGCGCCGGAGGACGAGAGTTATTTCGTGGACACAAGAGTGAGCGACGCGCGCCGATCCGCTCAACTCACTCTCTCTCAAGATCGGCTACGCATGTAGAAGTCCGGAACGATGGCCTCAAGGACAGGGGTTCGACTCCCCTCGCCTCCAACCTTCGCTCCGCAATCGGAGCTACGGTTGGCGGGCCAACCTTCGGCAATTGTCGCAGATCACTCTTTCCTGGCAAGATCGCTTGCGGAGCGAAGGTTGCCCTCCATAGCCTCGGCGAAGGAGGGCGCTCGGCCGCCGCCGGATCACCTTCCCCAGGATCATAAACGGTGGCATAGAGCCGATTCGGCGGAAATTTCCAGTTTTGAACCAGTGACTTACGTTTACATTCTCCGGTCGATAAATGTGCCGGACCAAATCTATATCGGTTGGACAACGGATTTGCGCGATCGACTGCAAACCCATAACTCTGGCAGGTCGATCCACACCAGCAAATATCGCCCGTGGAGGATCGTGTTTTATGCGGCGTTCGAGTCGAAGGAGAAAGCAATTCAATTTGAACGATACCTCAAATCCAACCTTCGCTCCGCAAGCGGAGCTACGGTTGGCAGGCCAACTTTCTGGCAA
>JAFAKL010000137.1 GCA_019235445.1 Verrucomicrobiota bacterium
GGAATGAGCAACCCGTCCAGGTGTTTCCGCAGCCTTCTTGCGGGCAAGTCTGCCAATAATCCATTCCGGTTTTGCGGCACTTCTCGCTCGAATTTGCGAGGCGACCGTCTCTTCCGGTAAGTACAAGAAGGACGGAAGAATCGGAGAGTCCACGAGGCTGGACGGAGTTTCCCATTGCGGTATGGCGAGAACTTCTGACCTCGCTTCGCGATCGAGAGGCGTGAATGCGACGGCACAGTTGGTTGTGCCGAGGTCGATACCGATACTGAAGCGTGGTCCTCGCACCGGAGCCTCCCGGGCGCTGGTATGATCGGTGCCGGTTACTCCGTCCTGACCTGAAACTCGACCTTCCATCGACGGTCCGAGTTCGTGTGTTTCATCCAGAGTTCTAATGTGCCCAGTTCGGTCACTACAGAGTTGATCTGTACGGGAATTATTTGGCTGGCCGGAAACTCGGGCATCGGCGGCAGATTGACTTCAAGCACGCTGATATCCTCGAGTTCACGTTCAGCATCGGGAAGGATCTGTCCGGGCTTGTCGCCACTTCGAATGTCCGACGAGAAGAACCGGAAGTCGGCCGGTTCGCCGGTGACGAGACCGAAAGTCTGCTCTTCGATGAGCAGTTCCGAGCCTTCCTGCATTCCTTGCGGAACGACACACAAAGCCTTTACCGGCGGTCTGAATCCAGGGACGGCAGGCAACGAGCTCTCGAGACCGATATAGTAGGAGCGCGCTGCTCCAGCCTTAATGCGGATGCCTTTCCCAGTGGCACGGTTGCGTCCATAAAACGCCGCGCCCTTGGCGACCGCGAGATCCGGATCAAACCCTTTGAGTTCGCGGACTGGCTGTCCCTGGTTCCAGGAAGCCAATAAATCGAGTATGCGCTTGCGGATGGGCTCCGCCTTGAAGACACCGCCATTGAAAAGTACGGCGGTGGGCGCAAGAAACTCTGCGCCGGATGGAATGTCGATCAGGGTGGCGAGCGTTTCGTTCGCTTTTACATTCTGTAGGCTTCGGTTGAGGAAGCGGGCCAGATGCTTGCTAATTGCGGGATCGGACGCGTAAGGCAGACCGAATTCCTGGAGTCCCATCCTGCGGGTCTCGCGAGGAAACTCGTCAATCCGTGTCTTGGCGAAGAAGCCGTCGAGAATGACTTGTTCGAGCGCGGCTCGGTCGAGCTTGGTCGACACCGTCCTGGCGAGCAGGCTTGAGCCGCGTGACGGCACGGCGATCGGCGCTTCTCCAAGCGAGCTGTCATTAAAAAGTGCGACTTTGGCCTTGGAAGCCGCGTGCACGAGCGCGAGGAACTGCCAGGAGTCTATGGCCTTCCCCTCTGCCGTGAGCTGGGCTTGCAGCATATAGGCAAGCGCTAGGTCCATGTTATCGCCGCCCAGCAGGATGTGTTCTCCGACGCTGATGCGCTCCAGTTCCAGGGCGCCCTCGTGATCGGTGACCGCAATCAGGCTGAAGTCGGCCGTTCCGCCGCCCACGTCACAGACCAGCACCAGATCTCCGGGGCTAACCAGAGCACGCCAGTTCTTGCCCGATTGGGCGATCCAAGCGTAAAACGCCGCTTGCGGCTCCTCCAATAAGGTCACCTTGCCCAGGCCGGCAGCCTCAGCAGCCTCGGCAGTCAAACCTCTTGCGATTTCATCAAAAGAGGCGGGGACGGTTACGACAATCTGACCCTCGGAGAGGTCCCAATCCCTCCCTTGTGCCCGTTGAGCGTAGAGAAACGCGCTTTTCAGGTAACCGAGATACAAGCGCGAGCATTCAAATGCAGAGAGCTTCCCGTCTTGGATATCAGATTTCCAAGGGAGGGAGGACTGCCTCGGGTCGATATGCGGATTGGAAAGCCAGGACTTCGCAGAGGTGATAAGGCGATCGGGAACAAGGGAACCGTGCTCACGCGCAAAGTGACCGATGATCGCAGTGTTCCCGGCATCGGAATCCCATGGCATCGGGAAGGAATTCTCGGCGAACTCATCCCGGTGCGGGATATAGACTGCCGAGGCCAGAGTTGGAATCTCACCGATCTGGTTCAGTCCGAGGATTTGTGTGATCTCCACAATCTCGGCCTGCTCAGTCTGCAGATCTGTGACTGCAATCACGCTGTTGCTTGTACCAAGGTCGATACCGAAGCTGAATCGAGTGCTCATGTCCTGAAAATCTCTGATTGCAAGGGCCAGATCCGGTCAGTCTCTTCGATCAGTTCTCGTGGGTTTGCGCTTATTGCAGCTCTACCTCCGCTGGAGCAATCGTTGGAAGTCGATCTGGTGAGGCCCGCAAGACGCGGGGCAGGTTGACGGATTCGGCCCTCCAGCCGCGATGAATCAAGGTTCCCGAGAAAGGTGCGTCCCCGCGGATTTTGCCGATCAGGCGGTACTCGTCGGCCACGTATCCCGGCGCGACTTTTACTATTGATCCCTCGCTCTCCGCCCGGACCGGTCGAATGCTGAAGTGGTCCTGCATCACAGCTCTGCATCCCTGATGCACGACCCGCGCTGCAGCCCCAACTTGGGCATCATTATAGGCCGTAATATCGTCCATGATGAAATCGACAAGGCGGCCCTTCTCCTGAAGCATGGCGAGGAAACCAATCACTTCAGCTTCGGCCTGATTTATCCCTGCAGCAGGGATCGGTTTTTCTAATTCATCTTTGACGCCGCCGGGTTCCGCCCTTCTGCCCGATGTGACCAGGATCGACACCAGTAACAAAACGGCAAGCGCCAGAGACGCACCCAAGAGGTACAGGTAAAAAGCGGCCGCGGCAGGAAGCATTGCGAGCGCATTAACTACGAGCAAGGCTATGACAAGAACTATCGAAATCGATCTCATGACTCGTTCTGATCTTTCCTCGAACGAACAGTGCTGGCCGGGACGGTTCATCTACGTGCTACAAAAGTATAGCAATCAAGGCCGGGCGGCAAAGGAGCGGAGCACGACCGTAGGGAATGCCGGACTAAAACACGTTCCGCGTCGCGGCGGCTCGCGTCCCACCTGCCGACCCAGAGCTCGCTGGACTTCGGCCTCGTACCGGACCGGAGCTGCACAGGGTTGGCCTTTACGTCAGCCCCGACTCGCTACGCGGCACATTCGGACCCCGCTTCCGGGTTTTGGAGTGCCGGATCAGCGACGCCCCAGGATCGGCATCGAGAAGCAGGTGATGGTT
>JAFAKL010000056.1 GCA_019235445.1 Verrucomicrobiota bacterium
GATGGAGCCGATTCGATCGGCCTTTTCGCGGCCCTCTGTCGCGTTTACTTGAATATCGGCCTCTTCCACGATGAGTGGAACCGCGATACGAACACAATCATCGGTTTCACGCCGCAGAAGCCATTCACGATCGATGTGTGTCGCAGGAATTCACTTTACTGGCGGGTGAACGAGAACTTCCGCATCGGTTACATGGCGGCTTTCTTTCTCTGGGATAAGCAAAGCCCCACCGAACTGCGCACCAAGGTGGAGGAACCGCGGTTTCAGTGTTCCACGCAAGCGATGCTGCTTAAGGACGCCCTGATTGCGACTGCGGACGGCACGTCTCAAGAGCCGTTTGTTCCCGCCCCCACGAAAGACCATCCCGAGGGCACGCGCGTCATCACTCATTGGAACGATTCCGCCGCGCTTTGGGATGAACCGGCCGCTCTCAAAGGTGGGAAGGTATTCGCGGAAAACTGCATGGTTTGCCACTCGAGCAAACAACCGATCGGCTACGAGATTGCTTTCGCCCATGAGCCGCCGAATGGCGCAAAGTCTTGGCGGCAGGTGGCCGCAAATGACGGCAAACTCACCATGCCCTACGCGGGGGCGGACTGGGAGGACTTCAAGAAAAGCCCCGCTTACAGCGACTACCTGGCCAGAGCGATTCCGCTCAGCGGAGAAGGCGATTGGGGGAAGATGCAGGAGTTTCTAAAGGACAATTACCTTTCTACGGACTTGCGCATCCCCGTTTCTCTTACGGAAACCAACTCTGCCCGCGCAGTTGGCACCAATGCGTTAAAAGGCCACGTCTGGAGCGAATTTGCGTCGGAGACCTATCAAACTCTGCCACCGGTCGGAAAGCTGACTTACACAGATCCGATAACCAGGGAAAATGCCACTTATGAGCCCCCGGGAAACGGTCCCGGCTACTATCGCGTTCCCTCGTTGGTGAGTGTCTGGATGAGCGCCCCGCTTTTGCACAACAATTCCCTCGGGCTTTTCATTGCGGATGATCTGAACCTTCGGGTGTCGGTGAAGGGTCGTCTGGATATGTTTGACGACGCTATCAACAAGCTGCTCTGGAAGGCCAAGCGCGGCCTGACCCCAAGCGGGCTGGGTGGTATGCGGGGCTCAACGGATACCACTTGGCGTGGCGCGGATCCTGGCTGGATTTACCGCACCGACGTGGAATCCGAATTGCGCATTCCCGCGGGACATCTGCGCCACCTGGTCACCGGTGTTCTTCCTGGCGTGCTCCCCGGTTTGCCGGGGATCGTGGCGCTCGTGCTCCTTGATGTTCCCTGGCTCGCACCATTGTTGCTCGCGCTCTTGAGCGGGGCGCTGATTCTCTTGTGGCCCAGGGGATTTTTCTATCTCGTGATCCTCTGCGGCATCCTGCTCGTGCTGGTGCTTTGGGTGACCGGCCTTCATTACCTGCTGCCAGCGGTTCTCTGGCTCCTCCCGCTGGCGCTCCTGGCAGGTGGGTTTTCCTGGATCTTGATGATGCCGCAAGAGGAAAAAGCAAAGGGCGGGAAAGAGAATGCGCCATCGCCGGCAAACACCAATGTGGCTGCAAGGTGGCGGCATACCGGATTGAGAATTGCACGGTGGAGCGGCGTCCTGGTGTACGCAGTGTTGTTGATCGGATTCCTGGTCGTGCTCTGGACGGCACGCGAATTCGTTAATGGGCACCTCGGCGACCTCAGGCTGGGACCGTTCCCGAAAGGAATGCCGGTGAATGTGCTCATGAACTTCGATCCAGAGGCCCCGATATCTCGTCGCCTGGCTGCGTTGCGCGGGTTGTGCGACATGCTCGGAACGCTGCGCGCCGAAGACGAGAAGGAACGCGCATCGGACGAAGCGCGCCGCGTAGCGCTCGAGAATGCTCCCTCAACTCCCGAGGACAAGCTGCCCAGGCTTTATCGATTGAGCGACGCGGACCGGTTGAAGGTGTTCGAGCAAAAGGCTGGACCTGCCCTGATGGCGGCCAGCAAGTGCCCGGACTTCGTGCTGGACCGCGGACACTACTTCGGCGAGGCGCTTACCGATCAGGAAAAGAAGGACCTGATCGCATTTCTGAAGACGCTCTAATCGTCTATCGAGGCTTGCGCATGAATGAGGTCATGGGGAACGATCCAAGCGGGTTGGATGGCATTCCGCCGGATGCTGACGACCCGATGAAGACGGCCATTGACTACATCGTCGTCGGTTCGGGGCCGGGAGGCGCGCCGCTGGCCGCGCGTCTGGCTTTAGCCGGGATGCGTGTCCTGGTCCTGGAGGCTGGCGTAGATCCAGGGGCGCCGCTCGTTTCGCTGGACACCACCGGCACCACAAAGCGCAAAGCGGAAAACGAGCACCTGATCTACTATTGCCCCGGCCTGCACGCTGCGTCCACGGAACCAGATCTCCATGGCGCAAATGATCAAGCACGCACCAATTGGAATTTCTGGGTACGACACTATCCCGGAGAGGACATTCAGAAACTGGACACCAAGGCCCGAGAAGACCCTCGCAACCCTGGTGGTGTAGCGGTCCTTTACCCGCGCGCCTCGGCCCTGGGAGGCTGCACGGCGCATCACGCCATGATTTCCGTTTACGGCGCGGACTACGACTGGCAGAAAATCGCCGACCTTACGGGCGACAACTCGTGGGCGCCGGGCAGAATGCGCGCACTTTATGAACGGATCGAGCGCGCAAGAACCGGCGTTTGGTTTGGCCGACTGCTGCGCTATTGGGAATGGCTTCAGCAAAAGATAGATCCCGGGCGGGACGCCTCCGCGCGGCGTGGTACAAGGGGATGGCTGGATGTGCAGCTCAGCGATCCGAAGTTGGCCATGGGCGACACCGCGCTTTTCAATGTGGTCGCCAAAACGGTGTTCGATGTGGAGGGCCGGGACGACCTCCTGACTCTCTGGCGGGCTGCGAAGCGTATGATTGGCGGTCGGCTCTTCCGCGATCTCGATTTGAACGACATCGACCGGGCGCGCACGCATCCCGAAGGCGTGGCGCTCGTCCCGCTGGCCGTTTCGCCTGCTGGCACTCGGCGCGGCCCGCGGGAGTGGCTCTTGGAGACGCGTCGCCTTCTGCGCCGGCAACGAGACAAGTTTCTGGCTGGAGATGAATTCGGAGGCGGGATCTGGATTGCCACAGACATTTTCGTCCGACGAGTGATTTTTCGGTCTCGCGGGAACTGCCAGCCGCTGAGTGCGATCGGGGTCGAGTTCTCACGCGGCCGGCATCTTTACGATCCCGGCCGGCCATTCAACGAGCCGGATGATCTAGAGAAGCACTATTGTTACGCGCGGCGCGAGATCCTTCTTTGTGGGGGCGCCTTCAATACCCCGCAAATATTGATGCTGAGCGGCATAGGTGACAAGGAGCAACTCCGAGTGAACGGCGTGGAGGGAATCGCCGGCATTGGCGGCGAGGTGCAACACGATGTATTCGTTGATCTTAGCGGCGTGGGGCAAAACCTTCTCGACCGTTACGAAATTAGCGTCATCAGCGAAATGGCGAAGAGTTTCTCCGTTCTTGACGGCGTTAAGTTCGATCCCAACGCCACGGACGACAAAGCCCTCAACGAATGGAAGGCTGAAGACACGCAACAGCCGCGGGCAGGCCTCTACGCTACCAACGGTGCTGCGGTGGCGATTCTGAAACGCTCGGAGCCGACCGAGTCGAAGCCGAAGGATCTGCCGCCCGATCTATTGCTCTTGGGTTTTCCCATCGTGTTTCGGGGCTATTACCCAGGATGGTCGAAGGATCTCTTGACCAGACCTGGAGATGGCGGTCTCCCAGGCAAGCGGAATCTCTGGAGTTGGACGATATTGAAAGCGTACTCCAAAAATCGCGGCACGGTGCGACTGCGTTCAAGCAATCCGTTCGACTCACCGGCCATCGATTTTTGCTACTTCGGCCGGTGCGATGCGGCGAAAAGCCAATCCCATCCCGATTTGCGGGTCGACCACGACTTCGCTGCGCTCAAGTTTGCCGTTCAGTACGTGCGTCGCCTGAACGCCGCTGCCGCGAAACTGATGAAAGACCATGATGCGGCCAGCGCGGAGATTCAGCCGGGAAGCGACAAAACAAGCGGCTCCGTCGCCCTGGCCGATTGGATCATGCACGAGGTATGGGGTCACCATGCCTCGGGCACATGCCGAATTGGCTCCGATCCATGGCGGGCGAATGTCTCCGAATTGAAAGATAAGGGCGCCGTCCTGGACAGCAGCTTCCGCGTGCACGGGGTCCGTGGACTCCGCGTGGTAGATGCATCGGTCTTTCCCACTATTCCCGGTTATTTTCTCACTGTGCCAATTTACCTGGTCAGTGAGAAGGCCGCAGACACAATCCTCGATGAACTATCCCTTTGAACTCCAGCGAAGGGAGGCCACCGCGATCCGGATGCGCCGTGAGAAAGCCGCCCCCTTTGGCGCTTCCGCGGAGGAAGGAGAGGAAAGGCCGCCTGAGCCCACTCTGCCCGATCTTGACCTGAGCCGGCTGCCGCCTCGCACCGTTGGGCTGGCTCTGTCCGGCGGCGGTATCCGTGCCGCCATTTTCAGCCTCGGGATACTTCAGGCGCTCGCGAAGAAGGGGCGCCTCCGCAAGATCGACTTTCTCTCCTCTATCTCCAGCGGCGGATACGCGGGTAGTTTCCTCGGCAGACTGTTCACCCGCCGGTCGATCGCCAATCTGGCAGAGACGAAAGGCGACCCCTGCGCCCGGGTGGAATCGATTCTCGGCGACGACGACTCCCCTCAAATTAGATGGTTGCGTGAGAATGCCGGCTATCTGGTGAGCGCCTGCGGATCGGATGTGCGCCAGCATTTTGCCCTCATCCTGCTCAATCTCGCAACAACCTATTTCATCTTTGCGTTCCTCGGATTGGCCTTGTTTGGGTTGCTGCGCCTGGGCGGTGACTGGATCACGTGCCTTGTCGGAGCGCCTGGTTTCGCGGCGACGCCTGGCCCAGTCGCTCTCACTGGCCTCAGCCCGTGGTGGTGGTTGCCACTCGCCGTGCTCGTCGTGGCCGTGATCCCTTGCGCGATCGCCTATTGGCTCGCGCCGAAACGAGATAGCCGCGCAAGTTTCAGCTTTTTCCCCGTTGTCGCCTGGATAACGCTCCTCACTCTTCTGGGGCTTGTGGTTGGGCCGGTGTCCGGCTTTTTCAGCCCGCTGATGGCGATCACGGTCTTGCTGCTCGCGGTAGTTTGGTTGGAAATAGCGCGTCTGCAGCTCCCGCCGCGTCTCGATCCGAGTACCGGTGAGATCTCCGGCGATCCCGGTACCGTCATCCGTAATCGCCTCACTCGCGGTCTTGGCCAGGCGCTCGTACTCCTCCTGGTTGGCATCCTTTGGACACTGCTGGATATCGTTGCTCGAGGCTTCGCCCTCGGGAAGTTAAATCCACTCATCGCAACCTGGACCCTGCTCACCCTGTCGGTTACTCCATTCCTGCGCCGTCTGGCCGCTTTCCTCTGCACCAGCTCCTCCAAAAAGGGCGACAGCGGCCGGAAGTCCAATTTGTTCTTCTCCGCCGCATTCCGTGCTGGAATCATCGCATTTCCTGTCGCTGGCCTCCTCCTCGTGTTCTTCGACGGCGCCGTACACTGGCTGTTCAACCAGCGTTACGCCTGGGGGTGTATTGGCTTGCTCGCAGGAGCCGTGCTCTCGTTGATTTTCGGACGGGCCTTTGACTTTCTCAACTACTCCGCCCTGCCGGATACCTACGGCGCTCGGATTAGCCGGACCTTTCTGGGTGCGTCCAATCCCGTTCGCGTCTCCGCCGACACCTCCAAATGGGGGCGTGACGTCCAGTTCGCCCATCCCGACGACGACGTCGCCTTTAACCAATATCATCCGGAGATCAATGGCGGGCCTCTTCATCTCATCGGCCTCTCGGTGAACCAAACCGTCGATGCCTTCCCCCAGCGCGGAGGGCTCGACCGCATGGGCTTGCCAATGTGTGTCGGTCCGTGCGGCGTGAGCGTTGGCCGGAAGTTTCATGCGATCTGGGCTCTGCCTCCTCCTGCTGATAAGCTCCCCTGTTGGATGCGACTGCGCCAGGTGCTCGATCGAGCCAATCAGCCTGCGGAGGGTGCGAAGATCGCTCTTCGCGCCATTCCGGTTCCAGGCGAGGTATTCCACGTTTTTCAGGGGACAACCGACTGGCCCGTTTGCGTCGAATCACTCAACCTCAGCAGATGGATTGCCATTTCGGGGTCGGCGATTGGCATCGGACGGGGACACCTCACCAGCCTTCCGATATTCCTTCTGCTTGGTCTCGCGAACCTCCGTCTCGGCTATTGGTGGAATAGCGGCCTCAACGCGTCGGATCGTCCGGGCGGACCCCCTCAGAGCTTCTGGAGGAGGCTCAAAGGACAACTCGCCGCGCTGGCCAAAATGCAGAGCCTCCTTATTTCGGATTTTCTCGGACGGTTCCAGGGACTCGCCCATCGTTTTTGGAACATCAGTGACGGTGGGTACTTCGACAACACTGGTATTTACGAGCTGCTCCGGCGGCGGGTGCCATTCATCATCGCCGTTGACGGCAGCGAAGATGCTTCATTTGACTTTCAAGACATGGCTGAGCTGGTGCGCCGGGCGCGAAACGACTTTGGAGCGGAGGTGGAATTTGTGGATCCCGCCACCGCGGCGGTCCAGCTTCCCCGGTGGATCCTCAGCTGGTTGTGCAATCCGGCCCAGACGCTAGGTTCACTCCAGGAAATCGGTCAGCCCAATCGGGCCCACGCCGCAGTGGCGCATGTTAGCTATGAAAATAATCAAGAACCGGCGACCTGGATTGTTCTGCTGAAAGCTAGCGTCACGGGCGACGAATCGCTCGATATCACTTCTTACCAGAGAAACAACCCTGCTTTTCCGAGCGGGCCTGCCACCGAGCAGTTCGTCAACGATGCTCAATGGGAGAGCTACCGCGCTTTAGGCGAGCACATCGGACATATAGTACTGTCTGTATGATTGCCCGATTCCAAATGCTCCCGATTTCGAGTTCAGGAAGGCTATACCGGAATCAGATCGTTAGTAAGAGCCTCGGGCGACTGAGGAATTTGCATTCAAATAGGTTGCCGAATGGTGGTCCGATTAGCTATGATTCGCTCTTAAAAGCTAGGAGGCTGGGAATTGACGTCAGGAAAACCACTCGATTCGCGGCAGGAATCTACGGGCTGACCGTATTATCCATTTCTTTGGTTGGCTGTTCAAAGAAGGACATTGTGGATGAAGCGAAAGCTTCCCGGAAGACGCCCGCGGATTTCCCCCAAATCACCGCTGATGTTTTTAAACCCATGGACGGAGGCATTCAGCTCTCGCCTGAAGAAATCATGGGCCGCAATGCGTGGATCCTCTGGAGCGCAGGCAATGAACGTTTTTGGAACGTAGTCGCGCAGGACAGTTTTGGAATAGTGGATCTGTTGAAGACACTCGACAACCGGAATACCCGCGTGGTGAACGTTTTAATACTTTGGGATTGATCAATGAGCCGGGATTCCGGGCTGCCGGAAAGCCCGACCAGTTTGGATTAATGCTGGACGAACAAATCGCACCCGAACCCGCCGGCATCGACGAAAAGGTCTATGGCAAGCCTTCGGGAGTAATAGGCTTCCGGCTTTTTCGGAATCCGGAATTCAAGGGGGAGGCGCGTCGGAAATGGGATGGTAATCGGTTCATGAACGATCCGGCCTATTACAGTGATAAAAACTTATCGCGTCGGTGTTGCCTGCGCAAGCTGCCACGTCGCTCCGAATCCCGATAGACCGCCCTCCGACCCGAACAATCCGGGGTGGGAGAACCTGGCTTCGGCAATAGGCAACCAATACCTCAGTGAAGGCAAGGTGTTTGCCTGCAATGTGGAAAAGGGCGGTTTCTTTTATGAAGAACTGGCGGCGCAGCCACGCGGCACTTCCGATACTTCACGTATTGCGACGGACCACATTAATAATCCAAACGCGATCAATCCCATCTTCCTGCTTGCGGAACGCGAGCGAATCGCCGCGACCGAAACGTTGGGGCCGCACTTGCTGGCCTCGCTGGGCCAAGAGCACAAAATGCCGGTGCCGCACATCTTGAAAGACGGCGCGGATTCCGTCGGTGTTCCCGGCGCAGCACTTCGCGTTTACGTAAACATCGGCATGTTTTCCGAATACTGGCTGACGCGGCACAATCCGTTGCTAGGTCTCACTCCACAGCAACCTTTCGAAACCGGGTATGCTCATGAGCATTCTGTTTTCTGGCGGGCGACCGAGCAGCGCGTGGGGAACATTGCGGCTTTTTTCCGCAAGCTGCAGCCTTTCCATTTGGCCGACGCACCCGGTGGCAAGGAATTCATCACCAGCGACGACGCGGTGATGACCCGAGGCAAGCAGGCTTTCGCCGAAAACTGTGCCAGCTGTCATTCCAGCAAACAACCTCCGCCAGGTCTCGATGCTCACTCTCCTGAAGGGAAAGCTTGGTTCTGCGAAGCGGTGATGAAGCCGGATTTTCTGAAGAACAATTTTCTCTCTAACGATCGACGCTACCCTTTGACAACGATTAAAACCAACAGCGCGCGGGCCTTCGGCACCAATGCACAGGCCGGGCACATCTGGGATAATTTCTCCTCCCAGACCTATAAGGACCTTTCACCGCCCGCCGAGCTGGAGTTTTATAATCCATTTGACCCGGCAAAGCCAATCAAGTTCAGGCCAAAGGACAAGCATACCGGACCCGGATACTACCGGGTGCCTTCGTTAATCAGTATTTGGAGTTCTGCGCCGTTTTTCCATAACAATGCACTGGGGAAATTTACTGGCGATCCGTCCGTGGCCGGCCGTATGGCTGCTTTTGACGATGCGACAGAGAAACTCCTGTGGCCGGCGAAACGTCTGGGTAAAGATTCGATTTGGCGCACGCAGGAGGATTGCACCTTGCGCTTGCGCAAGGAATTTATTCCGGAGCCGCTCCGGGTGCTGTCCGATGCTGATGGTTACTTGAAGATCGGCCTCATCCCTAAAGGGACTCCGATCAACTTAGTCGCGAACCTGGATCCCGGACGCATCGCAATTGGTCGCTCTGGAGGTTAAATTAAGTAAGGCGCTGGTGACAATTCACATGCACAACCTTTCGTCCGAAGGACCCGCGAAGGAATTGCTCAAGGCCGTTCCCGAGTTGCTGGCGGAAAATAAGTGCCCGGACTTTATCGAAGACGAGGGGCATTACTTTGGGACGGACCTGCCTGACGCCGACAAGCGCGCCCTGATCGAGTACCTTAAGACGTTTTGAACGGGTGCTGAACGCCCGTTTGGAGGATAATATGCCTAACACCCAAACCGCCATCACGGATCCCGAGGAGTTTCTCAAACTCTCCGTGGAACAGCTCGACGAAATTTTTCGAAATGCGCCCGCGGGCGCAATTCCCATCGGACGAGGCGATGGTACGGCGATCATCGCGCCTGATACCGTCGTGTCGGACACGATCGCGAAATTCGTTCATATCTTTACCTGGAAAGGCAAGTTTTTTGAGTCCGATCCGGTCGATCCCCAACGTGCCGTACTTAAAAATCGCCTGTTCCTGTTGGGGACCAAAGCGATCGCTGCCCAAGTTTACAGAGGCGAGAGCTGGCTCGATGGAAAAGAGTGTATCGTCCTGGATTACTCCCAGACCTCCATTGTGGCACAGTGGATTCGCGACGAGATTCGCGAGGTTAGCCCGGGTCTCTACCTCGGGATTGTCTATTGGGGTAAGCAAAAATCTGGTGCGCACCGACTCATTCATTTCGCGCTGAAATTTTAACCGCCGGCGGCCGCGCTGATATTTGAAAAAAGAGGGTGAGAGGTTCGTCCTCAACGGAAGCAATTGATCCATGCAGGATTTTAATTCTAATGTCAGCCGGCCCATGCCGGCAGCAAATACCGGTTCGGCCCTGCTAAATTGGATCAGTGACACTTTCACCTTCGTATTGCATGTCGAAAGGAGGTTTGATCCATGGTTTCGCCCTGCGTTTGATGCGCTGCTCCGTGATTCGATCGCGCGTTGGGTCACCCGGTTAATCAACACGCGACGGTCCAACGAAGGTCTGAAGATGGCGGAGGAAAAGCTGTTCCCGGATGAAGGAGAGTTTCTTGACTCGATCATATCGAGCTTTGAGAAGCAAATGAGGGATCTGTGGAAGCCTGGCGGTTTTGAGCGCGGCGGGAACACGAAAACACAGGGCATCGTGCGGGGCGAGTTCATAGTACACGACAATCTTCCGGCGGAATTCCGACACGGCATTTACGCGAAGGGCCAAACCTTCCCCGCCTGGGTTCGCTTTTCCGGTCCGGGTCCCTATATCACACCAGATATCGATGACGTAGGTTTCATGAGCATCAGTATCAAACTCATGGGTGTGCCGGGGCCGAAGCTAATAGAGCAGGAGAGATTTACTCTCGACATGTTCGGTGTCTCCACTCCGACCTTCGTGACGCCGGATACTAGGGCGAATGCGCAGTTGCAGAAGGAGAGTGTCAAAAATGCGCAGATATTCTATTTCTTGAATTTCAAGCGTCCGCACGTCCTCGATCTTATCATGCAGTCGCTATGGGTCAAGACTCAGAGCAGTCCGTTTGAAGCACCCTATTTCAGTTGCGTTCCCTATCTGCTGGGAGAAGGCCAGGCGATGCAATACTCGGTATGGCCTAAAACGCAGAAACGAACGCCGATCCCGCGTCTGCCTTTCCGCCCGCCGGATGATTATTTGCGGCGTGCCATGGTGGCCTCATTGGCAGAGGGAGATGTGGAGTTCGACATTCGCATCCAACTGCAAACCGACTCCCATCTTATGCCGATCGAGAACAACGCGGTGCTTTGGCCGGAGAACCTGTCGCCACGGATCTCCGTGGCGACACTGCGCCTTCCGAGACAGAAATTCGATTCTCCGGCTCAGATGGAGTTCGCGAAACAGCTTTCCTACAATCCGTGGCACACCATCGCCGAGCATCGTCCCTTGGGTAATCAAAGCCGCGCCCGCCGCCGGATGTATCTGGTTCTTTCTGAGCTGCGGCATTCCATGAACGCGGTACCACACTACGAACCGAACGGAGACGAGGTCTTCGAGTAATTGTCAGATGACTCCGCAGTCAAGCTTCATGGTTCTGGCACCGATCGTCCCTGCGCGTGAAGAGGAATTACGCAGGCTGCTCGCATCAATGAACGACGGACCCGGTCGCGTGAATGCTAACAACGCGCTGATCCCGTTCGCGAAGTTTAATAACCTGCATTTCGCGCGCCTGCTCATTCTCGATGACAAAACGACCGCAGACGCGCGCGTCTATGGTTTGCGGCGCAAGCCCTATCCACTCTATCTGGCATTCCTTGGAGATGTGGATAGCGGTGAAAACGATTTTCTGAAGGATTTGGCGAAGGCCGCGTTCAACGGCTTACGCAAGCTCTTTTCCTGCTGCGAAGGATTTAGCGATGATAGCAACCTCCTGAACTGGATGAAAGCACACCGTAAACCTTCAATTGCTAATTATGTGAACTGGCCGGGACGCACGGTCCGTCGCATTCGTGAAGAGGCGGCGTTGCAAGAAGCACTCGAGCGTCATCTTAGTAAGGAATGTTCGCTCTGGGACATCTCTCCGCGAGAAATTCATGTGAAGTTGGCGCAGTTTGTCAATGAGGAAAAAACCTCGGGCCGTTTGACCCTATCGGACGAAAGCCCAACTCCGCCCGGATGGTGGATCCGGAATCTGCTGCACCTGGTGGCCATGCCGTTGCTGGTTTTACTTCTGTCCCCTCTGCTGGTCGTGATCGCGCCATTCTATCTCATCCGTCTGCGCATGCTCGAGAGAACAGATCCTGAGCTATGTCCAACCGTTGACCAGGCATACACCGAGGAACTTTCGCTCGGAGAAGATCACTATGTTACGAATCAGTTCAGCGCGATGGGCAGCCTAAAACCGGGCCCGGTGCGATTGCTAACGACTATTGGAGTGCTAAGTACCGTCAATTATGCGGCGCGGCACATTGTACGCCCGGGCCGGCTGGGGCGCATTCGCACTATCCACTTCGCGCGTTGGGTTTTTCTCGACGGCACGAAGCGAATGATCTTTTGCAGCAACTATGATGGAAGCGTCGAGAGCTATATGGACGATTTCATTAACAAAACTGGGTTCGGACTGAACGCTGTTTTCAGCAACGGCATCGGCTATCCCACCACCAATTGGCTTGTCATGGACGGGTGCGGCGACGAGCGGAAGTATGTGGAGTTCCTCCGACGCCACACGCTCCCGACGCAGGTCTGGTATAAAGCCTATCCTGGACTGACCGCGATCGATCTGGAAAGGAATGGGCGCATTCGCAAAGGACTGGAGATCTCGTCTTTGAGCGATCAAGAGGCGACAGAATGGGTTGCGTTACTATGAGCGAATTCGATGCCGCGGACGCGCAGGGTTTGCTGCGCTTTGGATACAAAAAAATGACCAAAGCCTCGTACGCGCTGCTGCGCGTAAAACACGTTGCGGCGGCGCAAGCCTGGTTGCACTCCGCGCCGGTCACCACTGCGGTGGAGATGAATCCGCCACCGACGGCGGCCTTGCAGGTCGCATTTACCGCTCCTGGTCTACTGGCTCTTGGTGTGCGGGAGTCGGTGATCGCGGAATTCTCGCACGAGTTTCGAGGCGGCATGGCGCAAGAGAGTCGTTCGCGGCAATTGGGAGATGTGGACGACAACGCGCCCGAAAACTGGAGTTGGGGTGGACCGGCGTACGGACTACATCTCGTGGTGATGTTTTTTGGTGAACCCGAACCGTACGAAGCCTTCGTCCAAACCTCGAAGGGTCCTGGATGGAATGACGCGTTCGATACCCTGGCCTGTCTTTACACCAGCGATTTTGGTGGAGTGGAACCGTTTGGGTTCACCGACGGGGTCAGTCAGCCGGAGATTGACTGGGAGCAGCAGCGCAAAACGCCGTGCACTCAGCTTGACTATACTAACAGTGCCTCTCTCGGAGAGTTTCTGCTGGGGTATCGCAATGAATATGGCAAATACACGGACCGGCCGTTGCTCGACATCAGCCCCGCCAGTGCGGGCCTGCCCCCGGCGGAGGATGCGCCTGGGAAGAAAGACCTTGGACGCAACGGGACCTATCTGGTGATGCGTCAATTGCAGCAGGACGTGCGCATGTTTTGGCAGTTCGTCGGCCAGCAGGTCGGCGGCGACATTGCGAAGGCGGAGAAATTAGCCGCGGCAATGGTCGGCCGAACGAGAGCAGGCGATCCGCTGGAGCCGATTCAGGAACAGCCGATTGCCGGCATCAGAGTGAAGCCAGGGGAAAGGGAACAGAACCGGTTTACCTTCGATCAGGACCCGACGGGCAGCCGGTGCCCTTTCGGTGCCCACGTGCGCCGGGCAAATCCACGCAACACCGATTTTCCTGACCGGCCAGGCAACGTATGGAGGAAGCTGATCACAATGCTGGGTTTCGGTCCAAAGGGTTTCCGCGACGACCTGACATCCTCCGTTCGATTCCATCGCATCGTGCGACGCGGCCGGGAATACGGAACTCAGTTGACACCGGAGGAGGCGCTCGCGCCGGCTCGTGGCTCTGACCCGGAACGCGGACTGCATTTCATGTGTCTGAATGCCAACATTGCGCGCCAATTCGAGTTTCTGCAAAATGCTTGGATAAACAGCACAAAATTTTCTGGCTTAGTGGATGAAAGCGATCCACTGCTCGGCAATCGCGCGCCGATACCCGGCTGCCCCGTCACGAATGACTTCACGATCCAGAAAAGCGGCGCCGTCCGGCGCCGGTTTTCTGGAATGCCCCAGTTCATCAAGGTGCGCGGCGGCGCGTACTTTTTCATGCCGGGGATCAAGGCGCTGCGCTACTTCGGGCAGGTAGAGGAGAGTCGAGTCAGCTGAGACTTAACGAGGTTGGACAATCCTAAACGAAAGACTGGCGCGTCGGCAGCCACGCCTTCATGCTGTCATAGCTGAGATCGGATTGGCGCGCTTCGATCAATTTTGGGTGTTGTGGGAGTGCGACCGAATCAATGCACCAACGTCCCGATCGGAAACCAGCCCTTGCCAATGCGTGCGGGCCGATTTCGCCCGCAAGATATTCTGCAAGCTGTTCATCGGAGGCTTCCCCTGCGTAGGGCGACTGCTTCCGATACCTTTCGATTCGCGTGCCCGGCACTTCGACGATCACGGTTTGGGGACTGTCGGAAGGACGTTCAGATTCACGGTCATGCGGTGTAACAGTTATTTGCACGTAAATGTCTGGGGAAGGCATAAATGGAGTTTAGGGTCGTAATAAGTTATTGCCAAACTGGGAACAAATGGCGCACAGTGCATTTCAAGAATTTTCTTGATCCGTTCGGACGTGACCATCGAGCATGAGCCGCTTCGTCTATTTCGACTATCGTGGAAAATTTCCTCGAAGCGCAAGCTTGCCTGACCCTCCGGTGCATTATCGGTACCTCGTCGAGGTCTCAAAAAAGGATTGCGACGGTGCAGACCGAGATCCCGTAGAGTTGAAACGAGTAGCGAGAAGTCTCCTGCACATGAGTCTCGGCGAAGAAAAGACTAAAGTTGTCGCTGGTTCAGCGGAGCAGAAAGAGATCGAACAGGGACATTTCGACGAGATTACCAAGGCGGAAATTTACTCGACCTTTGATGGTTCGGTCTACAGAGTGGTCCGAGGCCTGGATGTGTGGGAATAAAGCTGTCTGTCTGTAGTTGTTGTCATCACAAGACCTTAGCCGGATTCCACGGTGATTTCGAGCCAGCCGAGCGGCGGGCGCGAGTTCGGCGATTGTAAGCCGCCAGTGATGGATCGCCTTGGGACGTTTTCGTTGTTATTCAGATTCGATCCGGCCGAAGACATGGACCGCATTAAGGGTCAAAATGGCGAAAACCTCCGTGGCTCGTCTGAGCGGCCATGCAGATTACGGCATATTACAGCAGATTACAGAAGATATGATAAATATTGCAATCACTAAAAAAATGCCTAGTTTGGCGCGTGAGCATAAGTTCTCTTTTGGATAGAGAGATGGGGAGATTTCACTCACTCACCAGTGTTCCAGCGAGGTGGAGCAAAGGCAAGGAAGCCATGAATCTGAATCAACAGCTCGAGCGGCAACGGCGACAAAATGAGGAGCAAGTTCGTATCAGGAGATACCTTACTCATCCAGAGGAAATTCGAAGTGTGGCGAAGCAATTGGGCTGGCTCGCCTTGGTAAGTAGCGCAAGAAAGGGTATTCTCGGCTTGGAAAAGGAGTGTCCGCACGAGTTCCATATCGTCACACAGTCGGACCTGAACGGGAAGACTGGATTACTCGTCGGCTGGATGTCCGCTAATGGAAGATCCTGTCAATTTGCACTCCTGTTCGAAATCGATCGCCAGTCGATTTCACATGCCGCTGCGATCTACACGATGCAAAAACAATCTGAAAGGGTCTTGAGCTATTCGATAAGGAGATTCGGCTTCTCTGTTAATGCTCCGGGAATCAGGAAAGAATCGCTTATCAGGAGGAGAAAGTCGAACCTTGGAGAAGCGATACAGCATAATCCTACCTAGGCCACCATATCAGCGATCCAGCACGCGTTCATCCTGGTCTCTTTGCCCTCACTCAACATAACGGTCCAAAGGCTTGCACTGCATTTTAGGTCGCTGCATCTGACTGGCGTTGATTATTTTAAATTCCTGTAGCAGGGAAGCCAAAGCTCTTCCATCTCCCGCTAAATGGGCATCGCGAGCCTGCGCGGCCCGCACAAGTAAATTCACCGCCGTACGCTTGCGGTCTACCTTTTCTTCTGGAACAGATTGTCTCTCGGCCCTCATCTTTATTCCTCCAACAGATTGATTCACCACCAAAGAAACGAAGAAAACTCAGTTCGCGCGATAATCCCGCCGAGCAATTCGCCCTCCCAAATGCTGGTAGTCTCTCTCAGCGACAAAGATCGAACTTCAGAAACACGTCGCGCGAGAGTAGTTTATGCAAGAAAGTTCGCTTCACAACATAAAAATCATAGATTGAAGAAATTCAATGAAAAGCATCCGTCCGATCCAGCGGGATTGGACGAGGGTTCCTTCGCCGTCTAGCGTTGATGACGGAACGGGTTGGCGGTTCGGCGGTTCAACAGAACCCGTCCAATCTCCGCCATTTGGCAATCCATTAGGCAGACAGCGCGGCGATCGGTCGTCCGATTTGCGTGAGGCACGAGATCTTCGGGAATGTTCAGCCGCCTCACCGGGGGCCAGTTTAGTTGCTGGACATTGCCACTTTTCGGCTCGAAATTTTCAAAGTTAAACCTCAAGAGGTGAGCGCGATGGCAACCAAAGAAATTCAAAAACTGGATTACGTGAGAGAGGGTGTACGCTATACGATCCACGTTGAGGAAATGGAAGGCGCGGTAATGTGGGGCACATGGAATTGCTGCGATTGCGGCGTTGGGGGCGCGAGCGGCATGAAATCCACCACCATTGACGAAGCGGTTGAATCGGCGAAAAGCGACCTGGAAAGGCACCACACGGCGAATCACAAAGTTTGATACGCCTTTCCTTGAACAAGGCATTGGGGTCTCCAGCCCGGGTCAGGTGCTTGACTGAAAAGGCGCGTTGATCATGGGATGGAGAAGCGCGAATTGTGCCGCCAGCTTATAGGAGATCGAGAGAAAATAGACGCCACATGCGGAGGTCTGAGGTTAAAACCCTGAGCTGAATCCTGCCGGCCCCTTCGAGGCGAAGAATCATCCTAAATGCGCCTTATCTTCGCGCCATTCCGGTTAGCGCCAAGAGCTTGGGATGTTGTTTGTTCGTCAAAGCGGTGGTATCGGAACGCCGGGCGTTGGGAAGAGCTCGTGCGCACGAAACGATTGCGAGATGCCAACGGCTCAGGAATTCAGATCAGACGGTCCGCCAAGCAAGCCATCACTCTGCGCGCGAGCTGTTCCTGTTGGCTGACCAGGAAAGATCTCCTGCGGGAGAGGAATAAACCGGCGGCAAAACTAGTAGGAAAGGATAGTATGAAAGTCATCAACGCTGGATCAGCGCGGCGCAGGGTCTACGTGCGCCAAAGGAGCGTTGCCACAAGAAAGGCGAAGCCGTGATTCAAGCCTTTGCCGTAATTTACCTTGTCACATCCGAACTATGGGTCCTAGGCCTGTGCTGAGGCTCGTTTACGATATGCCCAAGACGCGCTCGGGCAAAATCATGCGCCGGGTGCTGACCTTCATCTCCAACACCATGGAAATTGGCGATCTCACTACGCTTGCCAACCCCGAGATCGTCGAGCAAATCCGTATGATGGTGCAGGGCGAGGCAAAGCTGGCAACCAAGGCCGGCCCCGAAGACTTCAGGAGTTTCGGCCAGGAATGACCGGTCGCGGCGTCGCGGAGCGAGTCTACCGGCAGGCCGAGAAAAATCAGTTGGAGCCAGGAGGCAGTTGAAGTTAAATTCCGGGCAACCGGGTAAGTAATCCAATGCTGCCAACCGCGCACAATTCAGGGTAATCAGGAAAGTAACGCCGCCAGTACGCTAGGTTCGGTTCAAAGCATGAAAGGGCACGCCAGCCACCGCCTCGTGACCGCGGAGAATATCCTCCGGCCAAAACGACCATTGATGGATGCGATCTTGGCCCCGTCGTCAATCGCCCTCGTGGGAGCAAACGAAATCCCTGGAAGCGTCGGACAAAAACTGATGGCGAGCCTGCGGCCGTTTCGAGGACGGCTTTATCCAGTCAATCCGAGTGGGACTACTGTTTGTGGAATTGCTAGCTTCCCGACGATCACGGCCATTGGCCAGAAAATCGATCTCGCCGTTATTGTAACGCCCGCTCGATCGGTGCCAGAGATCGTGCGCGAATGTTCGGAGACCGGGGTCGGGGGAGCGATCATTATTTCGGCGGGCTTCAAGGAATGCGGTCCGGAGGGAGCAGAACTGGAAACGCAGATCGCAGAGAACCGCGGAACGATGCGGGTACTCGGCCCCAATTGTCTCGGTGTGATGGTGCCGCGAAACAAATTGAATGCGACCATCTTTGCCAAAAGCCCAAGCGCGGAAGGGAGCGTCGCTTTTTTGAGCCAGAGCGGGGCATTGTGTTCCTCTATTCTGGATTGGAGCCATAGCGAAAAAGTAGGATTCAGTGCCTTTGTCTCGACCGGCTCGATGGTTGATGTGAGCTGGGGTGACCTCATCGATTACCTTGCAGATGATCCGCAAACGCGGAGCATCCTGATCTACATGGAAGCAATCGGTGATGCGCGGTCCTTTATTTCAGCAGCTCGCGAGGTCGCTCTTTCCAAACCGATCATTGTTCTCAAAGTGGGCCGGACCGCAGGGGCCGCCCAAGCCGTAATCTCCCATACCGGTTCGCTCGCAGGTAGCGATGAAGCGCTGGATGCCGCCTTTCGACGTGCCGGGATTCTGCGCGTCGACACGGTCGACGAGCTTTTTGGTCTCGCCGAAGTGCTCGCCAAGCAACCCCGCCCACGCGGAGGGCGCCTGGCCATTATAACAAATGGCGGCGGCCCCGGTGCTCTGGCTGCCGACGCCCTGACTCGCGCCGACGGCGAGCTCGCCAAGCTATCGGAAAACAGTTTTGAAAAGCTCAATTTGCTGCTCCCGCCGTTCTGGAGCAAGAACAACCCGGTCGACCTCCTTGGAGATGCTGCACCGGCCCGGTTTGAGAAGGCAGTCGAAATTCTTAGCTGCGATTCCCACAACGACGGGGTGCTTGTGATTCTGACTCCCCAGGTCATGACCGACGCGACCCAGACGGCAGACTGTTTAAAGCGTTGGGCAACTCTGGAAGGTAAACCGATCCTGGCTTCTTGGATGGGAGGCAAAGAGGTGGCCGACGGCGAGCGGATCCTGCGTGAAGCAGGTATTCCAACATTCCGTTATCCTGATTCCGCGGCTCAAGCATTTTGCGCAATGTGGCAGTACGGTCGAAACCTGCGATCGCTTTATGAAACGCCTTCGCTTTTGGTCGAGGCGACACATGCAGCGGCCAAGAAGCGCGTGGAGGGATTGATTAAGGCAATCTACGCAGCCGGTCGGACACTACTAACCGAGGTCGAGTCCAAGGCTGTTCTGGAGGCATACGAAATCCCTACCCTGCCGACTGGTGTTGCTACCAACGAAGAAGAAGCGGTCCAACTAGCCGCGAAATTTGGCGTTCCGGTGGTACTGAAGGTCTTTTCCGAGACGATAACCCATAAGACGGAGGTTGGCGGTGTTCAGCTCGATCTCCGTGACAGTGAAGCAGTCCGGCGCGCCTACCGGCTAATTGAACAGTCGATTGGCGATAAATGTGGTTCGGATGCGTTCCAGGGCGTGACCATCGCACCGATGGTTCAGGCAGACGGCTATGAGATCATTCTTGGCAGCGCGGCAGATCCACAGCTCGGTCCGGTTGTTGTTTTCGGGGCGGGGGGACAGCTCGTCGACATCGTCAAGGATCGCGCGCTCGGCCTGCCGCCACTCAATGCCACGCTGGCCAAGCGATTGATCGAACAGTGCCGCGTTTCAAAGGCGCTGGAAGGGGTTCGTGGAAGAAGACCGGTTGATCTTGAGGCGCTGGAAGCTATACTAATCCGTTTTAGCCACTTGGTGGCCGAACAGCGTAGGATCAAGGAGATCGATATCAATCCGCTTTTCGTTTCCCCCGATCGGATCGTAACAATGGACGCCCGATTTGTTTTGCACAGTCCAGAACTCTTGGAGAGCGAGATTCCGAAGCTTGCCATTCGACCCTACCCGACTAACTACGTAAGTCGGTGGAAGCTGGCGGACGGCACTCTCGTGACCCTCCGTCCGATCTGTCCGGAGGACGAACCGTTAATGGTGGATTTTCACCGTACTCTCTCGGAACGAGCCGTCTATTATCGCTATTTCGGCTTCTTGAAACTGGACTATCGAATCGCGCATGAGCGCTTAACGCGGATCTGCTTCAATGATTACGACCGCGAAATCGCTTTGGTTGTGGAACCAACGAGCCCAGAAAGGGATCGACGAGAGATCGTTGGCATCGGACGCCTGATCAAGACACACACGTTAGACGAAGCCGAGTTCGCGATCGTAATCAGTGATCAGTGGCAAGGCAGAGGGCTGGGCAGCGAACTGCTGAAGCGGCTGGTTCAAATCGGCAAACAAGAAGGACTCAGCCGCATCACGGCGGATATCATCCCTGATAATCTATCAATGCAACGCGTAAGCAAGAAGTTGGGGTTCGCAGTCCACTACGACGCCGAGGCGGGAGATTGCAAAGCGGTCATCTCGTTACGCTGATATCGGTAAGCGCCATATTATCCGCATCCAGTCGTCGCACAGCTTTTTTGCTGGTCCCCACTAACTCAGCTAGAGCTTGTCCGCATGGTCGACCAGCGTTCTGTAACGGTGCAAAATCTGTTTTATGCTGAAGGCGATCGCCGAGATTTGATGGTCAAACGGCACACGTCTGGGGGTGGAGATTATTATGCTGAAGGATCCCGGTCGCAACTGGCCAATGCTGAAGAGAGAATGCCTGCTATTCTCCGGCGGTGGCAAAATCTGGACCGGCTCGCGTGCCAACGGGACGAGTTTTTGGACGATATCGAGAGCGGGCCAAAGGACTTCAGCTGCGATGACTCGGCTCGAAACCTTAAACTGAAAACCCGATATCGCCTCATTTCCCTCGGCGGCAATTACTCCGTCCAACTGGTTCCCAGCGAGCTCCTGCTCGAAATATCGAATCGTCGGATCGGGCACAGGCGCATCCGCCCAGAAGTCAGCTGCGAAATCTGGAGGACGACCGGAAATCCGAACGGGATTGGCGACCGGGTAACCAAAAAGAGCAAAATCCTGCGCCAAAAGCGGGGCTAACTCTAATTCCACCAGGAGCTTAACGATGGCGTCGGTGCTGACCAGATCTTCGGGCTTAATACCGCCGAGCAGCGCGAGTCTGATCGGAACACTCCTACCTCGCGGACCAATAAAGACATAGCTTGGAATAAGGTGTCCCTCGACGGTAAAGCTTCGCCATGTTGCCAGACAGGCCGATTCTTCCACGAGCAGATCGAGCGGCTCCCAGATTTCGTGTCCTGCATCAGCATTGGGCGGCGTACGGGATGAGACCTCCTGGCAGGCCGAGACAGACAGAGCTGTGTTCATGAACAATCTCCTTTATGCTTACTTCATTGTGGAATTCTGGTATTTGCGAAACGCTTTCAACCCCGCCCGACTGCGGTGAAGATGCCCTCCAAGCCTAGGCGAGATAAGAAGCAGGGTAACACAAGGAACATTAATGTCTACTGAAATAATATAGATTTACGTTCCAATCTTTAGCCGTAATACGCGAGCAACCCGAGGCTGATATCAGAATGCTCTTCAGCGTTCTCCAAACATCACGACCCGGACAGCTATGCGGATTCCCAAAATCTGGTTGATATGCGCAACAGTTCTGAGAATCTCAGGAAGATTTTCGCTGGTGATTGGCAATTCATTTATTTGCGGGATAGAATCTCTTCACCATGAACGAGCCACTGGATCCGGCCCTTGCCAAGAGTGAACGCGTGGGGACTGGGAGAGAAGAACTTTCCCGCAGGACGGAGGATAAGCTTTATCTTGCCCTTAGCTCGGCAGGCATGGGTTCGTGGGATTGGGATCCGCTCGCTGATTCCATGGCTTGGGACGAGCGGATGCACGCACTCTTTGGACTTGCTCCCTCAGCCTTCAGCGGGCGTTACGAACAGTTCCTTGAGAGGATTCATGCGGAGGACCGGCAGCAAGTAGCCAAAGAATTTGTCCGGGCACTTGAAAGGTGTTCAGAGTATGAGGGAGCATTCCGCGTGGTCTGGCCAACCGACGGCAGTGTTCACACACTCAAGGCGAGATCAAAAGTATATTGTAATGAGCAGGGAAAGCCGACCCGCGTGACCGGCGTCTCCTGGGATGTGAGTGAGCGCTCCCAAATGGAGCATGCTCTGGCACGAGAGCGCTTTCTCCTAAAGACGCTGATGGATAATCTGCCTGATCACATCTACTTCAAGGACAGGGAGAGCCGCTTTATTGCAGTAAATCGCGCCATGGCAGACTTGTTCGGCCTCCAAGATCCAGCAGACGTGCTCGGCAAGACCGATGCCGATTTGTTCGCTCCCGAGCATGCCCAGGCTGCGCTCCGCGATGAACAGGAGATTCTGCGTACGGGACAGCCTCTGGTGAACATAGAGGAAAAGGAGACCTGGCCCAATGGGCGTAAGACATGGGTTTCCACGACAAAGTTGCCGCTGCGAGGTCCCAACGGACACGTCATCGGCACCTTTGGCCTCTCGCGCGACATCACGGAGAAGAAGCGAGCTGAAGAAAAGCTCGTCGCGCTCGCAAGAGAATTGCGCGAAAAGAATGAAGCCCTTGAAGAGGATCTGGAAATGGCCCGGGAACTTCAGCAAGCCATGCTGCCGCACCGCTATCCTCTCTTCCCGTATCATGTTTCCAAGGAAGAGAGCGCAGTACGCTTCTACCATTTTTACCAGCCCTCAATGAGCGTGAGTGGCGACTTTTTCGAAGTCTTAAAACTCTCTGATACCAGTGCAGGGATCTTTATCTGCGACGTGATGGGCCATGGGGTCCGTGCGGCTCTTGTGGCCTCCACCGTTAGTGCTCTGGTGGGTCAACTCCAAGATCAGTTGGGAAATCCGGGCGAGTTCCTTTCCCGGCTCAATCGGGCAATGCGCTCAACATTGGAATTTAGTGAGGTCCCGCTCTTTGCTTCGGCCTTTTACCTGCTCGCGGATTTGGAGAAAGGCGAACTGCGCTACGCGAACGCTGGACATCCTAATCCTTTGCGCGTCCATTACACAAAAGATCGCGCTGATACGTATCCTCTGAACGGCAGCAAGCATGGGCCGGCGCTCGGTCTTTTCGATGGCGCGCTTTATCTCAACAATCATTGCGAACTCTCGCCGCGCGATACGCTGCTTTTCTTTACCGATGGATTATTTGAAGTGGAGGGACCGGGCGGAGACATCTATGACTATCGGCGCCTGCTAGAAGCTGTGAATAGGCGCTGCGATTTGCCCGCTTTTCAACTTTGTCATGAGGTCATCGAAGAGGTGCAGCAATTCTCGGCGGGCAAACACTTTAGCGATGATGTTTGCCTCGTGGCAATGGAAGTTGGCCCAATGGACATCTAGTGTACTGGTTATGTTATTTCGGCGACCGCACACTAGTACTAGTAGTGTCCCGTCCTTAGGAATCGGGAACGCTTAGGCCCTGTCCCGAGCTCTTGGCTCTTTGGATAAAAACTTGGTTACAGAATCCTTTTTTTCCGGAGATATTCCGCCACATCGCTAACGAAGCGGTCAACCGACACCGAATCAGTCACATGAATAAGACCATGAGGGCTACCGTGCGGCCGCGCCGCAGCGTACTTTACATGCCGGGTTCGAACGCCCGGGCGCTCGATAAAGCCCGCTCTCTGCCCGCCGACGGGTTGATTCTCGATCTTGAGGACGCGGTAGCCCCGGATAAGAAGGCAACGGGGCGCGAACAGATCGCCGCGACCTTGAAGCAGAGTGGATATGGAGGGCGCGAGCTCATTGTGCGAATCAACGGGCTCGACACGCCGTGGGGCGCCGACGATCTGGCCATGGTAGCCAGGTCTGCAGCAAACGCCATCCTCATCCCGAAGGTTGAGAGTGCGAAGATGGTGCAGGAGGCTGAAGAACTCCTCGCCGCCGCTTCCGCTTCTACTTCGCTATCGATTTGGTGCATGATGGAGACTCCGCTTGGCATACTCCACGCCGAAGAAATTGCCGCAAGCTCCGGGCGCGTCGAGTGTCTGGTGATGGGTACTTCTGATCTCGCCAACGATCTTCACGCAGCACATACCCGCGAGCGCACGCCGATGATGACGAGTCTCGGGCTTTGCCTGCTTGTCGCACGCGCCTTTGGGCTCGCGATCCTCGACGGCGTACATCTCGACCTCGCGGACGACGACGGCTTCGCGCATTCGTGCGCGCAGGGGAAAGAGCTCGGCTTCGATGGCAAGACGCTCATCCACCCCAAGACGATCGCCAAAGCCAACGAGGTCTTCGCACCTCCCCCCGAAGAGGTTGCCTGGTCGCGCAAGATCATCGCGGCTCACGCCGAGGCCTTACGGGCTGGCAAGGGCGCCATCCTCGTCGACGGCAAACTCATCGAGAATCTCCACGTCGAGAGTGCGAACCGGCAGGTCGCCCTGGCCGACGCGATCAAGGCGCTCGAGGCGGTTGCGCCGTCGAGTCCAAGGTAGCAGGCTGCCGTCTTGCGCAGGATGTGGCGTCCGACGCGGGCAAAGCAGCCAATGATCGCTGTTTCGAAGTGTCGATTATTTTAAGAATAGGGCGCGGCGGTTTGCAAACACGCACGTGCCTATCGGAATCCAAATCCGGATTTGCAACATCTGCAAGTTGCGACAACGGTTCTGACCACCTCCGACCGAAACCAGGCGCTCTGTTCGACGACCTCCCCTTGCTCATCGCCCGGGGCGCGGTCGTGGACAATCCCGAGCCCTGGCAGTACTGTGGGGGGATGCGTGCATGGTTGATGGATTCGTACAAGGGCGTAGAGGAGCTGCGGTTGGACGAGGTTCCGGACCCACAGCCCGGTCCCGGGCAGGCGCTGTTGCAAATGAAATTCGCGGCGCTGAACCCGGCTGACGCCTTTTTGGCCCAGGGCATGTATCCGGCCAAGCCACCGCTGCCGCACATTCTCGGCCGCGACGGTGTGGGTAAAGTCATCGCCGTCGGACCAGGTGTCGAAAACGTCAAGGTTGGCGACACGGTCGGCATTCTATGTTGTGATGCGGGAGTCCAGGTCTGGGGTACTTTAGCTGAAAAAGCCGTGATTCCCGCGCCGAGCCTTACTGCGGTTCCGGAAGCCTGGTCCCTGGAAGAGACTGCCGGCGCTCCTCTGGTTTTTCTGACGGCTTGGCAGGCGCTCACGCAGTGGAGCGATCCGGCGTCGCCGCCTCGCGAGGGTTCCGTGGTGCTGGTGACCGGAGCGTCGGGAGGCGTGGGCGTCGCCTCGGTGTTGCTGGGAAAGTCGATGGGGCTGGTTGTGGTGGCGTTATCCCGCAGCGCCGAGAAGGGCGCCAAGTTGAAGCAACTCGGAGCCGACTTTGTCCTTAGCCCGGAGACAGCCAACCTGCGCAAGGCCGTTTCCACAGCTATCGCCCCGAAGAAAATAGACCTCGTGGTCGACAGTGTCGCCGGCCCCGCGTTCAACGACCTCATCGCCATGCTCGGCTACGGTGGCCGGATCAGCGTGGTCGGAAGGAGCAGCGGCACGGTGCCGGAATTCAATACCGCTACGCTCTTCTTTCGGCGGAATAGGATTGGCGGCGTCGCCGTCGCGGACTGCACACCGGACTCGGCCCAGGCGGTCTGGAAAGAGATCGTCCGGCGGCTTGACGCGCTGGGCAAACGCCCGGTGGTCGACAGGATACTGCCCTTTGGCGAAGTTAAAGCCGCGTTCGCGCGATTGGCTGAGGGACCGATGGGGAAAGTGCTGGTGGGCATCCCGAGCTAGGCCCAGGAACTGGCTCATTCCGGTTGAGCGACTAGTGCACCGTCTCACAGATAGGGGTGAGAGACCTCAAACAAATAAACCTTCGCCGGCGCCGGAATCTCTTCGATATCCTTCTTTGGGCCTTTTTCCGTGACATCACGATCAAAGCTCCTAGAATGAAGTCTCCCCCACCATGGATTATCACTTGATTATCATCGGCGCAGGCGCGGCCGGCACAGATGCCGCACTATTCGCGGCTAGAGCAGGGATTAAAACCCTGCTTGTTGAAAAAGACGAGCTAGGAGGAACCAGCTATCACCGAGGATGTTACGCCATGCGAGCCCTGCAAGCCTGCGCCTCAGCCAGCAAAACCGCCGAAAGAAGCGAAAAATTCGGCATCGGAATCGAATTCTTCGATACAGGGTGGGCCGAGTGGTCGCGTGTTCGCCATCGAGTTACCAGCCGGCTAACCACGCAGCTCGGCCAGGATCTCACCGCGGCCGGAATCATAGTCGATTACGGCGCTGCCAGCTTTATTGATAACCATCAAATACAAATTAGCGATGCCAGCGGCAAACGGAAAACTCTTACCGCTGAAAACTTCATCATCGCTACCGGCTCAAAGCCCCTTTATCCTGGGGGGACTTCACCAGTTCCACTCAGGGAAAGTCACCAGTCTACGCAGCATCATAATACCTTTAATAGTGATCAGGTGCTCGAGCACGAAGGAATCCCAACCCACATCCTCATCGTGGGCGCCGGTTATATCGGCGTTGAATTCGCTTCTATTTACCGTGCTCTAGGCTCCAAGGTCACGCTGATCGAAGAAAAGGAGCGTGTCCTACCAACATGGGACCCGCTGGCCGGACAAAAAGTAGCCGAACAGCTGATAAATGACGGTGTCACAATTCACGTAAACCAACCTTTTAACCCAAACAATATCCTCCGAGACACCGACTTAATCCTGATGGCCACCGGTCGCAGAGCCAATATGGAGGGCTTAGGCTTAGAACATATTGGTGTGAAAACCGCCAAATTTATCGAAGTCACCAACCAAATGCAGGTTTATAGTGAGGAGTTTTCAAACATCTTCGCTATAGGGGACGTCAATGGTCTAGCGCTGCTTGACAGCGTAGCATTTACTCAAGCCAGGGTTGCCATCCAAAATATTCTGGATAAGCACACAACTTTTAACATGCAGGTTATTCCCAAATCGATCTACACAAATCCGCGCATTGCTACGGTGGGTTTTACGCACACGGATGGTTATCACTTTAATGAGCCAATCGAAACTATAATCGATGAAGTCGACGCGATCACAGATGACACCAGGAGCGTCATCGAGCCTGAGAAAACCACCATTAAGCTCCTCTATCAACCTGAGAGTAACCAACTTCTTGGCTGCCTCGCTATTGGACCTAGTGCCACAGAGATCGTAAACGATACCAGCATGGCGCTTTATACTGGAGCAAATATCCAAAAAATGCTCAACGTTGCCACCGTTCATCCTTCACCAAGTGAGTATTTCATCAGGACTTTACAGAAAAGATTCGATCCTACTCTTTCCAGGTCCGTCACCAGTGCATAACCCGGATCAACAACGCCAAGGACTCCTTTGAATTGTTTTTTCGATGGCAAAAGAAGGCCAATCCACGGTGAGAATGGGCTTACCGAACATGCGAAGCATATCTAATTCTATTAATTTATCGGGGCGCAAGTGAGGGAAGCGCCGCGAGCGCTGAATCATAGGCTTGAGACATCGCTCCATGGTCGCTAAGGCTTATATGCAAATCGCGAATGAGGCCGTCGCTCAGAGAATAGACCCAACCGTGGACCGACAATTTTTGACCACTTTGCCAGGCCTCATGGACCACAGTAGACCGGCAGACGTTCAGAACTTGCTCAATTACATTCAGCTCACAGAGGCTTTCCGCTTGGATTGACTCGGGAAGAGAGTCGAGTAGCGCGGCGTGTTTGATACGGATGTCCTGGATGTGGCGCAACCAGTTATCTATCAGACCCAAGCGCCGACCGTGCAGGGCTGCAAGTACGCCGCCACATCCATAATGTCCCACCACAAGCACGTGCCGTACACCCAGCACGTCGACGGCATACTGGAGAGCCGACATGTAGTTCAAGTCGGTATGGACAGCGACATTCCCGACGTTGCGATGGACGAAGACTTCGCCAGGAACTAGTCCGACAATCTGGTTAGCAGGTACACGGCTGTCAGAACAGCCGATCCAAAGATATTGAGGCGACTGCTGTCGCGATAGTGCCGCGAAGAAGCCCGGCTCACGTGATTCAATTTCTTTAGCCCATGCGCGGTTCTGTTCGAACAGTCGATTGATATCGGGGGCATTGCGAGCCACATGTTGATCAATCGCTCTGCGTCTGGACGAGTTTAGCGGGTAGTGGTTCGGAATATCGTACAATTTTTGTTTCATCCAAAGAAGCCAGCATTGGAGGACAATTCAGTTGAGCTCTCGGACTTGCGTCCATTCTTGCGCCGAATCCATGCGGCCACCCGAGGAACTGGCGAACGTTTGGCGGTCACGTACGCCCACCCAGTCAGGATCTGATGGTCGAGACTTTTTCGCGCTCGCATGGTGGCCTTTTCCAGTGTTTTGGCATAGACGGAGAATTCCGCTCGATTCGAGAAAAGGCAATCAAATGCTGTTTTGGTATTGTTTCAACGAGCACTTGGCCGCGCTTGACATGATGGACCGTTCTACGAAGATGACACATTAATTTTCAGGAAACACGCAATGAGCACTACAGCCGCCCTGAACCCGAAATAGTTGCCAGCCCCGGTACAAACCCAAAGAAAAGAGCTGCAGCAGTAAGTCGCTGACGAAATCGACAGTGCGGAAGAGCTCCTCCGCGCCCGGGGGAACAACACCGACGAAGGCTCGGATTTCCAGCGAGAAGGTACGAACATCTCAAGTTCTGAGAGATATATTAGCCAAGAACCCGCACGTCTCCGATTCCTTCGGTCTTGGCAAAGAACTGATCATTAAAAAAACTTACCATTGTAGTAAGCCGCCGTGATGGATCGCCTTGGAACGTTTTCGAGTTGTTGTTCACCACCAATGAAACGAAGAAACTCAGTTCGCGCGATAATCCGGTCCGAGCAAATTCGCCCTCCCTGTCAAATAGTGGTAGTTTCTCTCAGCGACAAAGGTGGAAGTTCAGAAACACGTCGCGCCTTGCCTGCATTATCAGCGCAACGGGAGCTGGTCACACTGCGATGGGTCACGAAGTCCACCCGATCCAGCGATCCACGGCCCATAACAGCAGCGTTAGGATAACGACGTAGGCAAACAGACCTGCAATCCACGGATTGGGCCGAGGAACGGTGCATCCACTCCTTTGCCTCCACAGTTGCCGAATTCGCCGATGGAAGTTGCTATCTATGGAACGCACCCCCGGCGTTGTCTTGTTCACTCATTTGAAATCTCAGTTCGTGTCCGACGGGCAGATCGCGCCATCAGGAGCCGCCCTGAGCTGAACATGGAAAAACCCTTAGAACTCGCGCTTGGCGAGACGTATGCTCCCTGCATGGATGAAGCCCAGGAGGCGACCCATTTCCTGCCAGAAGTTTCAGCGACGGCTGATGAATGCCACATCCCGCTAACTAGCTCCGTAGCAGCACGATTGAAACGCTCTGCCGTAGTACTGGAATTCCTGCCAGAACCGCGGCCAAGGCTGCCGTAGGCCATGGCAGACAAAAATGTCAGCGTGGGAAATAGTGCTGTTTTCCAACCCGAAGCGATTCTTGATATGACCAGCAATTTGATAAGATTCGAAAGTGTTTTGTGCGAAGTCGCGCGACATACCTACAACTATGATCGTTTCTGGAGGCGGATCGCCATACCCACGAAGCCAATGAGAGTTCATCCCGCAGATTGCCCTCGGCAACCGCAGCGTTGGGCCGTACAGATTGATTGCGCCAGCTTGACCTGAGTCAGCAGCGAGGATGCCTAAGCGGGACCGCTCTTCGACCGATAGAGAATCGCGGATGCTGGCGACGGTCTGGACAAGCTCAGGCCACCCGATTTCCTCATTGAAGTTGCCTCCATTGGCTTTATCAGCGAACCGCCACCACAATGATCCGGGCAGTGCAATCGGCAGAACAATCGCGGCATCTACCAGGCCCCCGATTGCAAGAGCCATCCAGGCAGTCCTTCGGACGACGAGGGCGCGCCGCGAACTTAATGAAGCAACCCACCGCTCGCCCCATACCGCCCCTGCAGCGAGCAGCATGGGATAGCCCGGCGCCATGTAGTACGGCCGACCTCTTCCGATCACGAACAGCATGAAGGGGACGATGAACATCCACCCAATCGGGCGATACCGCTTGCCGTCCTTATTGGCGAACAGATAGAACAGGCCAGCCAGCCACAATGGGACAGTGGCAGGGTTTGTCGCGATCCAAAACTGGCTGGGCACGAATCGATCCGTTCTCCCGACGCGGATGTCGCGAGCGTGAATACTGTTCAAGAAATCCAGCGAAACGAAATGATGCTGGATCTGCCAAAGGAGGTTGGGTAGGAAGATCAGGAATGAGAGCGCGATGCCGTACCAGAGCCACGGGCTCCGGAGATAACGCCTCGCGGGCGTGAAAAGAAAGCCGGCGGCAATCCCCACGACCAGAAACATCATGGTGTACTTCGTCAGCATCCCCAGACCGATCGCAGTCCCGAGGGCCAAACACCAGCGAGGATCGGCGGAGGCAAGCAGGCGAACCGTGAAGTATGCAGCCGCTACCCACCACAAGTAGTCGAAACTGACGTACTGGAAAAGCGTGCCACCGCTGAATGCGACCCCGCCGATTGTCGCCGCCAGTGCTGCGACGACTTGTGCCTGCCTTCCTCCTCCCAAACGGCGTGCCATGAGGCCGGTCAGCACCAGAACGAGGCCCATCGCCACGGCCGCGAGGGTACGCAGTCCAATCAGCGACGGTCCAAAAAGAATGAACGCGACTCGTGCAAGGAAAGGCGTGATCGGCGGATACGCGACATAGCCCCACGCCAGTGAATGTGCGTCATCGATAGTGGCCAGTTCGTCGCGATGAAAACCATATTGGCTATTCGTGACGGTATGCAGAAGGACCAGGGCTGTGGCCCATAGAACCAGGACGGCAAGGTCATTGGATGCGATTTTTCTCCAGCTATCCGCTATACGCATGTATTGCCCCAATCCACCTCCTCTTTTTTACTGGTTTCCGGCCACCAAACCGCGCTCAGCTTTTTGTTAACCAAATCGGGATCGTTACTACGTCGAAAAGCCGCGGATTGCGCTCCAGGACAAAAGCACAGCACCACTTATTGACAACAGGTTCTCCGCTTTGGAAAGGAGAATGACCCATTTGGGAGGAAACCTTGATCTTCGGGGCAAAAGAACCGTCTCAAACCCTCTTAACTTAGCGCCACTCGGGTTAGACAGTATTCATGACCATGGTCCGTCACACCGCGGAAGCGATCTCCGCCTTCTCGCGCTCGACGTAGCCGTAGACCTCGGGCAGGATGAACCGTGCTGCCATGAAGCCGGTGAACGAGGACAGCGAGACCAACGCGGTGGCTAGCGGGATACCCAAGTGCTCGAACACTACCGGGAAGAGAAAGATCGTCAGGAAGTTCGGCAGCTTCACGAACATATAGCCGAATCCGGAGGCGGTGGCCTTGTACCGGGAGGGCGCGACCATCGAACAAATGGTCATCCCGTTCGAGGCGGACCAGTAGTGCCACCACATCAGGGCAGCTGCGGCCACCGGTATCAGGAGCCTCCAGTCCAGGTGGAGGAACAGCGCCGCGGCGAGGAGGGAGAGGCAGGCTCCTCCAAAGCCCCATTGGGAAATCCCGCGATGGCCCAATTTGGGTGTAATGACCGGGGCGATGAAGCCACTGATCGTGGCGATGATGTAGATCGCAGCGGTGAAGAAGTTGGTTCCCGCGATGCCGGAGACGCCGCTGAGCAGCAGGATGACCGGGAGGTAGAACCCGAATGCGGAAAACTCAATACCTTGCATCGCGTTGGAGATCCAGGCGAAGATGCTGGCCCGCCTGCGGACCGGATCCTTCCAGATGTCGGCCAGGAAATCGCGGGTGCGCGGCCGATGGATGCGGTAGTCCTCGTCGGGTAGCATATCCAGCGGGTCATTAAACATGTCTTTGGCCACCTTCTTGGCCTGCTTGAACTTGCCCGCCTGAATCAGCGAAAGAGCCGTGTCGGGAACGTCAAGCCGCATGACCAGCAGGATCAGCGCGGGGACCGCGCCCAGGGCAAGGCCGATTCGCCATAGCAGCCGGTGGTCCATGCCGCTCAGGTACATGATCGTGACCACGATGATGCAGGTGACCTCGCCGAGGCCGAACATGCCCTGCCAACGGTTGCCCATAACCTCACGCTTGCCCTTGGGCATCGACTCCATGATGTAGGTGTAGCCGGTGGCGATGTCGCTACCCAGCGGGATGCCGAGCAGGAAGCGGATGATCACCAGCTGCCACATGCTCGTGGCGAATGCCTGCACGGTCGCCAGAACTACGAACGACGCCATGGTGGTGAGGAAGACCTTGCGCCGCCCAAGGCGGTCGGCTGCCCAGCCGCCGATGATCGTCCCGATCAGCGCCCCCAGTTGAACCGAAGCCGCGGTTAGGCCGAGCAACGCGGCGCTGGGCTTGAACTCGTCCTTGACGAAGATCAACAGGAAGGAGATCGAGTACAGATCCCATGCCTCGATGAAAATCGTAGTGATCATTAACCAGCCGGTGCGCGTGCCCGACTGGGTTCCTTCCATACTCAGCACGTGGGCGGCGGCCTCGTCGGATAGCTTGCGCAGCTCTTCTTGGCCGAGAATCATCGTCGCTCCTTAGAACTCAAGGGGTACCTCCTGAACGCGCACCGCCACCGTGGGCGGAATCGTTGTCTGGATCACGGCCAGGCTAACAGCGGCAGCCTCAAGGTGTCAATAAGTTGTATGCCAGAAGAATCACTACCAGACCGATGATCGGGAACCAATCGATTCGTATTTCTGTTGTTTGCATGGGAAAAGCGATGCAGCCTACGTCCGAGACCCGGATGGGAATAAGTTGGTCGTCGTGTGCCGAGGATTCACCGAGCGCCAGCGCAGGTGAATTTCAGTCGAATGGGATCTGACCCGGAACCGAATCGCTTTGAGTTTACCTACCTTTGTTGGAATGAACCAATATGGCAAAGATAACCAAAACCGCTTGTAAGATCCGTTTCGGAGCGAAACTCATCCGGCCGGCGGCGACCGCGAAAGTCGGCTCTTGGACCTTTCTTATCCTACCAAAGAACGCCAGTGCGAAGCTCCCCTCGCGTGGCAAGACGACGGTTGAAGGCACCATCAATGGCTTTCCCTTTCGAGCCACGCTGGAACCAGACGGCCAAAGAAGCCACTGGCTCAGAGTGAACCGGAAGATGTGCGAAGCTGCGGGCGCAGACGCGGGCGACGTCGTCACGCTGGAGATCGCGCCGGCAGGAGAGGAACCGGAGCCCAGAGTGCCAGCAGATCTGCGGAAGGCTCTCGCGGTCACCCCGAAGGCGCGGGCGTTGTGGTCGGACATCACGCCCATGGGGCGCAGAGATTGGATCCACTGGATCACCTCTGCCAAGCGGCCAGAGACTCGCACGCGTCGGATCCACAATGCGTGCGCTATGCTTGCTGCCGGGAAGCGACGCGTTTGCTGCTTCGATCGGTCAGGGTTCTACAGTAAAAGCTTCAGTTCTCCTAAAGGTCCTTGAGACTGCCGGGCTGCAGATTCCTTCATGCAGGCCCTCCACACCATCGGCGGCTGGGCCTGTCACTTCTGGATGGAATTCCTGTGAGAGCTTACGTACCTTTTTTGGGATTGAACCGACCGGAAAAGCCTCATAGCAGTTCTATTGTTGTTTATTGAGGATACTTTTCAAGCTTCGGCAGCGCGGTATTCATTTCGTCCCACGGGTGCGCGTCGCATGTCCATACGTCCATTTGCGGTTTGAACCAACTCGGGGGCTAACAACAAGGAGGGAAGTGCGGATTGGGTCAGTCATCAGTTAGGAACAGTTATGAGATCGGATTCATTGGCAGAATGTAAGTGGGCAAGCCAAACAGAAATCGGCTATCGAGTTTGAAAATCCGGCTCGGGCCTACCAATTCCACTGGTTTCTGGGATTGTTTAAATTAAACATTGTTCAGTTCAGGTAGCTGAGGTGATCTGCCGCTGCTTGTCACATCGGCTCTGCGATGAACCAGGAACTATCCGGTTGAGAGAGTTTCCCGCAGTGTACAGATGGTCAGCTGAGGACCTAGAGCGACGATGCGGCACGGACGTTAAGAAACGCTTATGCGTACGTTTCTCGTCCTGATGAAGATTATAATTAACGGTGGGAGATAGAATGTAGCTCCCGATAATGCCGCAGTTTCCTGCATCATGCGCCGGAGATGGTTGACTATATTTGGCCGACCCGGGGCTCAATCGGGTTTCAGCCCCGGGAATCCCGGAGCTTCGCCCCATAAGCGTTAACTTTTCGCAGTGGCGGGGAGGCGCCGTGACGCATGTATCCCGGAGGGTTAAAACGAGGGTAGCCTGGCACGAAGTGCCTGGAAAAAAAGAAAAAAGACGCGTCTAGTTCCGTAGGGACGGTTGATCAAGAAGATCAAGGTTTCCTCCAAATGTGTCATGCTCCTTTTCTCGGTCTCGGTGGCATCGCAAAGCAAAACGGAATTGATCCTAAGTGCATTGGCGGAGTCGCTGACCATGTTCATCTTCTTTTACATCGACCATCATCGGACTCGAACTTTTCAAGAGGAGTATCTGGAGTTTCTAAAAAAGAGCACGATGTAAAGTTCGACGAAAATATTTCTGGGACTAGTGAGCAGTTCAACCGTCCCTCCGGGACGGGTCCACTTTTCTCTTGTTTCCAGGCACTTCGTGCCAGGCTACTTTCGTTTGGTCCCTCCGGGACAGGCCAAGCTCTTTCGTCGTAGGATTTTCCTTAGATTAAGTTAGCGCTTAGAGGGAAGGATTCAGCGTGACCTAACACCGGGTTGTCGCGTTTGGCCTCGAAGGACGAGGACGGGGACGATGGGGGGCGGAACACCAGGTTCCTGCTCCTCCCGCCGAAAGAGCCAATACGCACAAATTGCGGCCGACCCTGCATGCAGAAGGGCGCCGCGGGATAACGTTATTCCAATGACAGATCGGGTTTCTCTTCTGTCCTGGGTGTGAGTTGATTGGCCATAATAAGGCGAGCGCAGGTGTTCCAGTGTAATAACGCATCGTCATTTTTGGGGGGGCGCAGTCTTTCCGCTTTTTCGTAGCAGGTCATCGCTTCGCACAGGAGTTCGTAGGCGTCATGGCCGGACCCCGGATGGCCTCGGATTAATTGCGCTTTCGCCCGGCGTTCGGAAATAATGCCGGCATAATAAGCTTGCTCGTAGGCGTCTTTAAGACGGGAAAGGACTTCCTGGGCTTGGGTAACTCCCACTGCATAGCCTTGGCCAAAGGTATCACTGAGCGCCAGCAGGAGAGTCACCAGAGCCTGCTGATTCTCCGGATCAATGCGTAACACATCGTGACAAATGCTTTCTGCTTCCGCAGGATCATTCAGCAGTCGATAGCGCAAAGCCTTTTCCAGCGCCGTGGGGATCGCGTCTGCCGAAAGCATTTTGAGTTCAAACATAATCTCTCCTTTCAGATTTTTGGGCGGAAGAATTTTAGTAACTTCCCCAAAGGATCGTAAAACTCGTCCACGATCCGCTCTTTGAGCGGAATAATCGCGTTATCGGTGATAGTGATGTGCTCGGGACAAACTTTAGTGCAGCACTTGGTGATGTTGCAGTAGCCGATTCCGCCGGCGGTCTTTAATTCTGGCAGGCGATCCTCGGTGTCGAGCGGATGCATCTCGAGCGCGGCCACAAAAACCAGAAAGCGCGGGCCGATGAATTTTTCCTGAAGATGATGATCTCGGAGGACATGGCAGACATCCTGACAAAGGAAGCACTCGATGCACTTGCGAAATTCCTGGACCCGATCGATGTCTTCCTGGGCGATGCGCCAGGTGCCGTCCGGCGCGTCGGGCGGACGCGGGTTGAATTTTTTGATGCTTTTTTTGACGCGAAAATTCCACGAGACGTCGGTGGCCAGATCCCGTATGCATGGAAAAGCCCTCATCGGCTCGAGGGTGACTGGTTCATCAAGCGGTATCGCGTCCAGTCGCGTCATGCACATGAGCTTAGGCACTCCGTTGATTTCCGCGGAACAGGAACCGCACTTGCCCGCTTTGCAATTCCACCGGCAGGCCAGATCGTTGGCCTGTTGAGCTTGAATTGCGTGCACAGCGTCGAGCACGACCATGCCCTCGGTAACTTCCGTGGAGTATTCGGAAAATTCTCCGCCGTTTGCGTCTCCCCGCCAGATTTTGAAAACCGCTGTTTTCATTTCATTTCCTCGATGATTTGTTTCAAATCGGGCGGCATTTCGGGAATGTTTTCTCGCCGGACATTCATCGAGCCGTCCGCGTCTTTGCGGACAACGATATTCATTTTGCCTTCAGAGCTATCCTTATTTGGAAAATCCTCGCGAAAATGTCCCCCGCGGCTCTCCTTCCGCTGTATCGCTGCGCAGGTGATAGCTTCCGAAACCGTGAGCAAGTTTTTCAAATCGAGAGCGGTGTGCCAGCCAGGGTTGTATTCCCGGTGACCGTGGACGATCACGTTCTTCGCCCTTCGCCAAAGCTGATCGAGTTCGGCTAAAGCCCGAGTCATTTCCCTCTCGCGCCGCACGATGCCAACCAGGTTTTGCATCATCTCCTGTAGATCGTGTTGAATCTGGTAAGGGCCTTCGGCGGTTCCGGTTGCTTTGACTGAGCGCTCAAACGGTTCCAGGGCTTGTCGGGCAGCCTCTTCGACCTGGACGTCATTAATCTGGCTGCTGCTGGATTCTTTGCTGTATTTGGCGGCGAATTCACCCGCGCGTTTACCGAATACCAGCAGATCGGACAACGAATTGCCTCCGAGCCGGTTTGATCCGTGCAATCCCGCGGCCACTTCGCCCGCCGCGAAAAGCCCGGGTACATTGGACATCTGGGTTTCGGCATCCACTCGTACCCCGCCCATGATGTAATGGGTCGTCGGCCCGACTTCCATCGGCTCCTTGGTGATATCCAGGTTGGCGAGCTGCATAAATTGATGATACATGCTCGGCAACTTTTTCTTGATGTGTTCTGCGGCGTTCGGGAGTTTTTCCTTGATCCAGGCGATGTCAAGAAATATACCCCCATGCGGACTGCCGCGGCCGGCTTTTACCTCATCCACGATGCATCGCGCGACGTGATCGCGGGTGAGAAGTTCAGGCGGGCGGCGGGCATTTTTGTCCCCCTGAGTGTAACGCCATCCCTCTTCCGGGTTGTCTGCGGTTTGAGCTTTGTAGGCGTCGGGAATCCCGGAAAACATGAACCGCTTTCCTTCGTTGTTGAGCAGGACGCCTCCTTCGCCGCGCACGCCTTCGGTGACAAGGATACCCATCACGCTTGGCGGCCAGATCATGCCGGTGGGATGAAACTGAACAAACTCCATGTCGATCAATTCCGCGCCGGCATGATAGGCAAGTGATTGTCCATCGCCGGTATATTCCCAGGAATTGCTGGTGATTCGGTAAGCCCGGCCAATCCCGCCGGTGGCGAGGATGATTGCTTTGGCTTTGAAAACCTTGAAGCGCCCGCGTTCCCGATCGTAGCCGAAGGCACCTGCCACGCGGTCGCCGTCTTTGAGCAACGTAACCACCGTGTGCTCCATGTGTGTCTCAATTCCCTGGTGAATGCCGTGGTCCTGCAGGGTGCGGATCAATTCCAGACCGGTCCGATCACCGACGTGAGCAAGTCGGGGATAACGGTGACCACCGAAGTTGCGCTGCAGAATTCTTCCGTCTGCGGTGCGGTCAAACACTGCGCCCCAAGCTTCTAGTTCGCGCACCCGGTCGGGTGCTTCCTTCGCGTGCAATTCCGCCATCCGCCAATTGTTGATGTACTGACCGCCCCGCATCGTATCAGCGAAATGAACTTTCCAGTTGTCGCGATCATCCACGTTTGCCAGCGCTGCGGCCATGCCGCCTTCCGCCATCACCGTATGCGCCTTGCCGAGAAGGGATTTACAAATCAGTCCAACCCGAACGCCGGCGGCCGAAGCTTCAATCGCTGAACGCAAACCGGCACCGCCGGCCCCAATGACGAGTACATCATATTCGAGGGTTGGGTAGTTACTCACTTGGTTCGCAGAAGCATCCGAACATTTGGGTGGATCCGGTGGGCCGGCTTATCAATACAACCTTTCAACATTCAACGCTTAAAAAAACCTCCAATCGTGCCAGAGACCCATGGAACAGAGCCGCACATAGAGGTCAGTGAATCCGACCCAGAACAGGCTCAACCAGGCACAAAGCATATGGCGGCGGTTCAGGCAACTCACGCAGGCGTAACTTCTGGCGCAGACAGGCACTTTAGAAACTTCATCCAGGAAACCTCCGATCAGATGGCGGAGGGAATGGCAGCCAAACGTATAGCTGCCAAGTAACAAAACATTCACCGTCAGAACGACCGTTCCAACGCCGATGCCAAAATGCCGCGCACCCAGATTATCTCGGAACCACATCGCCTTCCACGCGTCGTGAGCCAGAATAAGGATGAACACCACCGCGAGGTAAAGAAAGTAGCGGTGAATGTTCTGCATGATCAGCGGGAAAGAGGTTTCGCCCGGATATCCTTTGCGCGGCTCGCCAACGGCACACGCAGGCGGATCAGCCCAGAACGCCTTGTAATAAGCGCCACGGTAGTAGTAACAGGTGAGGCGAAACCCGGCCGGCGCCCAGAGCACTAGAAAAGCGGGCGAGAATAGGAGCCAGGAGGGCCACCAGCCGGGTCTGGGGCCAAAAATCGCGTGCGGCGAGCTGCCGAAAAGCTCGGGTGAGTAAAAAGGTGAAAGATAGTCGGATCCGGTTTGATCGAACCAGTAATGCACCCCCTGAAATGCGGCCCAGGTCGAATA